>JBFZBE010000219.1:0-2508 GCA_041308685.1 Phycisphaerae bacterium | reverse complement strand
TTGCAAAATGGCTGCGTTCACTGCAACGGCCGTGCGGCGTGTTTGCCTGCAATGACGACTTGGCTGAAAAAGTGCTAGAGGCCTGCAAAATAGAAAATATCAAAGTTCCGGACAGTGTGGCTGTGCTGGGGGTGGACAATGACGAATTTATCTGCAATCTCACCCGGCCGCCGATGTCCAGCATTGCCATCAATGCTGAGCAGGCGGGCTATGAGGCCGCGGCGGTGCTTGAAAAGCTGATGCTCAATAAGCGGGTAAAAGTATCAAATGTTACGCTGCTGCCTACCCATGTCGTTCTCAGGCAGTCCAGCGATACGATGGCAGTTAAAGACGCTGAGGTTCACAATTCACTGGACTATATCGCCAGGCACTGTGATCAGCCAATCGCCGTCAACGACGTTGTTACCGCCGCCGTGTGTTCCCGTCGGATTCTGGAACGAAAGTTTCGACAAATTCTGGGTAAATCCATACGCGAACAAATTCAGGATATGCGCACTGACAAAATTGCACGCTTGCTGCTTGAAACAGATTTAAGCGTCTCTCAGATTACTTACAAAATGGGATTCAGCCGGGTTGACCATGTCTGTCGCTATTTTCGAAGACGCTACAATATGTCCCCCAGCGATTATCGTCAAAAATACTGTGCCAAAAGAACATAGTAACCGTCGAAGTTGACATCAACAACCTTTTGGAGTTAGATTAATGTTTGGATTGCCGTTTTTGGATGTTGCCGTCATCGCAGGCTATTTTATCGTCATCTTCGGGATCGGGATTTGGGCGTCGCGCCGTATCCGCAATCAGGAAGATTACTTTCTTGGTGGCCGGCGGTTCGGTAAGTTTATTCAGACCTTTGCCGCCTTCGGGCAGGGAACCTCCGCCGATTCGGCTGTATCCTCCGTGGTTACCGTGGCACGAAACGGCGTGGCGGGGATATGGAATAACCTGCTGCTGGGCGTCTTTCTGATGCCGATCTTCTGGATTACGTCGGTTTGGTATCGCCGGATGCGCTTATTGACGCTGGGCGACTTTTTTGAGGAACGCTATAATTCCAAAGGTCTGCCGGCTATTTATTCAGTGGTCAGTTCATTTTTCTTTATGCTGGTCATCGCAATTGGTTTTTCTGCAATGTCCAAAACGATTGTCGCCATCGTCATCAAACCCGAACAGGCGCTGACGGTACCGGAAAAAACAGAATACCTGCGAGCCGTCGAATGGCAGAAACTGGAACGCACTGACAGTCGGCTTTTGACCCCGCAGGAGCGGGAGACCTTATCTCAGTTTCGGCTTGAAAAACCACGGCTTGAATTTTCCTACATTAACGAAAGATTTCTGACTGTGGGGGTCGCCCTTGTGGCAGTCATCTACACCATCATGGGAGGACTTGTAGCGGCCTTTGTATGCGATACCATACAAGGGGTACTGATTATCATTTTAAGTCTGATTCTTTTCCCATTTTCTGTGGTCAAACTCAATCATATCTACGGCGGTCAAGGTATGGCAGGCATCATTGAAATCGCTCAATCCCGGCTTCCTCAATCGATGTTCGAGCTATGGGGGTCGCCGGCAATGCTCGATTTTACTTGGTATTTCGTGCTGAGTTTGATGGCCATGAGCACCATCAATGTCGCCGTACAGGCCAATCAAGTAACTGCCATCGGGTCGGCCAAAGATGAATATACCGGCCGCTACGGTTTCTGCATGGGGACCTATCTGAAGCGATTCTGTACGCTGTTCTGGGGCGTTACCTCGCTGGTTCTGGTCATTCTGTACGGTACACGGGTGGCCAACCCTGACTACATTTGGGGCGTTGCCACGCGCGATCTGCTTGGCACCTTGGGCGTGGGACTGGTCGGGCTGATGATTGCCTGCCTGATGGCCGCGTTGCTGTCCACCGCCGATGCGTTGATGCTGACCTCGTCCAGTCTGATGACGCATAATTTCTTTAGGCCGCTGTTTCCGAACTTATCAGAAAAAACCTATGTCTGGATGGGGCGGTTCTTCTGCGCTTTATTCATTTTCGGCAGTATTCTTTTTGCCTTCAGTTTTGAAAGCATCTGGGATATGATGAAATTAATGTGGGAGTTCAACATCGTGCTGGCCGCAAGTTTTTGGCTTGGCATCAAGTGGCGCAGGGCCAACCGCACCGGCGCCTGGTGCTCGATGGCAAGCACCCTGCTTCTCTTTGTGATTCTGCCACTGATTATTCCGATGCTGCCCGGCATGCGAAGCAATGCCTATCTGACCAAGACCGTCAAATCCATTGTTATCAATCAGACATTTACCGCACGGGCGATTGACGCGGAACAGCGGCAGCAGGAAATCGCCCTCTGGGATGAACTCCACGCCGCAGGATTATCCGACGGCGTCCGGCCGGAACCGCTGACGGTGGGACAGCAATTTACCAAAGAATATATTACGCCGCCGCGCTCTATTTTCTGGGCACAGGACCTGCGCACCGATTCTGCGGGGATCGTCTCCGGCAAGGGAATGCTCTTTTTGGAACTGGTC
>JBFZBE010000218.1:0-2542 GCA_041308685.1 Phycisphaerae bacterium | reverse complement strand
AATCATAGTTTGTAAACCGTTCGCTGTGTCCGCTTCCAAAAGACAGAATTGTGAATACTTGTCCTGCGGCAGGCACGTTAAAAGTGGAATTGCTTCCGGGATTTGTGCCTGCCGCAGGACAAGTATTCACAATTCTGTCTTTTGGAAGCGGACACAGCGAACGGTTTACAAACTATGATTTACAGCCGTTGCCGGCAGGACTATTTTGGGATGTCTCGCGGATTAAAGCGTATGGGGAACTGCAGATTGTGGCGGATACCGGCAGCTTCCAGTTTGACGGCAGCGGCAGCGACGAGCAGGGCTGGTGGCTCGACGGGGCATACAGTGAAAATTCAAGCGATCCGGGGCCTTTTGATCACACTTTTTCCATTAGTAAAAATTCCGGTACGCTGCGGCTTTATGAAGGCAGTATTACGGGCAATTCCAACGTGTGGTGGATTATGAAACTGCACTCGCCGGACCTGACAAACTCCAGCTCCTGGCAAAATGCGATCGGTTTCCAATGTACGCTGCAGGATGAGATGTCGCATTGCGACACGGGCGGCTGGCCCTGTGCGAAGACATACGCCAATCTGTATGTTAAAGTCTTTGATGTTGAACTGCAAAGCGACCGCTATTTTTACAGCGGCATAGCGGAACAAATCGATCAGTGGAATCCCGATGTTCGAACATTTCTTTGGGGATTGTCGGCGGGCTTTCCGGCCAATTGCGTCATCAAAGACATCGAGATTTATATCTGGGGCGAAAATTCGCTGCGGTATCTGCTGGATGGCTATGTGATGCTGGACAATGTAGTTCCGCTGGCCTGTTATCCAGCGGATGTGACAGGGGATTGTCATGTAACGATAGCGGATCTGGCGGAACTAAGCAGGCAGTGGAATCAGGTTTCTTATACGAATCCTTGTCCATTGACAGCGGATATTACCGGCGACTGTGCAGTCAACATCAATGATTTGAGAGAGATGGCCGAACAGTGGTGTCGCTGACCATAGAACCCGGTGTAATCAGTAATACTTCGCCCGTGCAGGACAATCGAGTACAAAGAGGTCGAATTGGTAATGATGATATCGTTCCTGCAGAACGCTTCGTCCTCGGCCAAAATTTGGGTGTGGAAACAAATGAGAAGTTTTATGGTTTTTTGGATGTTGCTGCTGCACGGTACGCCGCGGCCATTTCTTTGGCCTCTTGGCATATCTCGTCGGCCAGGGTTTTCGGGGACAGCACCACCGCCTTTTTGCCGAAGCTCAAGACCCAGCGTTTCAGCTCGGTCACATTGGCCAGTTCATACTGCACGACAACCGAATCGCCGCTGTCGGACAAGATCTTCTGGCTGGGGTGTCGGCGGGTCTCCCGCACGCTGGCGGCCGCCCAGCCGGACAGCCGAATCTGAATCTTGCTGCACTTGCCAAAATCCGAGATGATGCCAAAACTGTCGCGCACATGGGTCATCAGCGAAAAATCCTCCGGCCGGCTGAATCGCTGGTCGGTCAGCTCGGCGCTGACGATGCGGTTGACCTTGAGCGTGCGGATTTCATTGTAGCGATCCATCAGGCCGATGCAGTACAAATCGCCGTCGAAAAAGACCAGCCCATACGGTCGATACAGGGTCTGGTAGGGTTCGCTGCAGCTCAGCGAGCGGTAGCAGAGGTTCACCACAATCGATTCATTGATCGCCCGCGTCATCAGGCGGATGGTCTTGTCGTGGGTGGTGTAGTCGTTGAAGATGGGCGTCTTGACCAGCAGCGTGTCGTCCAGCGTCGAAAAATACCGCAGCGCCCGCGGCGCGAGCATCGCTTTGATCTTATCCATCAGGGAGGCCAGCCCCTCGCCGAATTGCGTGCCGGCCAGGGGAGAAAGCAGCTTTTGCCCCAGATAGATGCTGATCAGCTCGGTCAGCGAGAAGACCAGCTTATCGCTCTGGATGAACTGCGCCGACAGCCGCCAGAACCGCTTGCCGAAATCCCGCTCCTCAAACGAGACCGGAAACCCCAGCTCCTGGAGGATTTTCAAATCCCGCAAGACCTGCCGCTTGCTGCATTCCAGCCGGACGGCCAAGTCGTCGGCACTGAGGCCGTAATGGACGGCCTGCATCGCCTTCAACAAGTTCCATTGCCGAATCAACGGTTCGCCGCGTGACATAGGTGTCGCTCCTGTTTGGCTCCTGTTTTCTCAAAATCGATTCACAGCGGACGTAATTGTAGAGGATTTTGGACAAGATTCAAGAAAATATTGTGGTAATTTTTGTCGGTTTCATCCCTATGGTTAAAAAAGCATGTGGAGCAAAAAGGAGGAGGAAAAGCAGTCAGTGCGACTGCAGGAAGGAAACTCCACAGGCCCAGAAGGAGCAACTTTATAATAGCAAAACGGCGTGCATCTGTCAATTCCAACAAATAAAAACTCAAAGACACAATTTTCCTTGTTTTGCTTGCAAGATCGGTCGATATGTTATATAAAGCTCTATCTATAATAACCTTAAGTCGGGAAGGCGACCATGGCAACGATAACGAAAAAGGAACTTTGTGAAAAAATAGCGGATACCCAG
>JBFZBE010000217.1:0-9079 GCA_041308685.1 Phycisphaerae bacterium | reverse complement strand
AGGCCACACTGGTGCAGTTTCAGCTTGGGGCCCACCACGATGACCGAGCGGGCGGAATAGTCCACGCGCTTGCCCAGCAGGTTCTCGCGGAAGCGCCCCTGCTTGCCCTTGATCATATCCGTCAGCGATTTGAGCGGGCGGTTGTTGCTGCCCAGGACCGGACGGCGGCAGCGGCCGTTGTCCAGCAGCGAATCGACCGCCTGCTGGAGCATCCGTTTTTCGTTGCGGATGATCACGTCCGGCGCGTTCAGGTCGATCAGCTTTTTCAGACGGTTGTTGCGGTTGATGATGCGCCGATACAGATCGTTCAGGTCGCTGGTAGCGAAGTTGCCGCTTTCCAGCATCACCAGCGGACGCAGATCCGGCGGGATCACCGGACAGACGTCCATGATCATCCACTCGGCCTTGTTGTCGCTTTGCTTGATGGCGTTGACCAGCTTGAGCCGCTTGCTGAGGTCTTTGATTTTCTGCTTGCTGGAGGTTTCGTTGATCGCCTGCCGCAACTCGGCGCTGAGCAGTTCCAGGTCGATCTTCTGGATCAACTCCTTGATCGCCTCGGCGCCCATCGCCGCCTTGAAGCTGTTGCCGTATTTATTCAGCGCATCGCGGTACTCGTCCTCGGTCAGAAGCTGCTTGAGCTTGAACGGACTGTTGCCCGGATCGGTAACGACATAATCCTGAAAATACACGATCTTTTCAATATCGCCGGTCTTCATCCCCAGCAGCGTGCTCAACCGGCTGGGCATGGCCTTGAAGAACCAGATATGCACCACCGGCGCCGCCGGGTTGATATGCCCCATGCGTTTGCGGCGGACGCGGCTGTGCGTAACCTTCACGCCGCAGCGGTCGCAGATGATGCCCTTGAACTTGGTGCCTTTGTACTTGCCGCAGGCGCACTCCCAGTCCCGTTCGGGGCCGAAGATGCGCTCGCAGAACAGACCGTCTTTTTCCGGACGATACGTCCGGTAGTTAATCGTCTCGGGCTTGCGCACCTCGCCGAACGACCAGCTCCGAATGTCATTGGGGCTGGCCAGGGTGATCTTCACTTAACCGTAATCGTTTATGCGATCTTAAATCGACTCTACCATCAGGTCTTACTCCGATTTAACGTCCAATTTTTTTCTGACTTCCGTCTTCTGACTTCTGACTTCTTACAGCGGCGTTGCGCCGATCCGCTTCTTTTCGAGCTGGATATTCAGCCCCAGCCCGCGGATTTCGTTGCACAGCACATCGAATGAGATCGGCGTTCCGGCCTCCAGCGTATTGGTGCCTTTGACCATCGATTCGTAAATCTTGGTGCGTCCCTCGATGTCGTCGCTCTTGACCGTCAGCAGTTCCTGCAGCGTATAGGCCGCGCCGTACGCTTCCAGCGCCCAGACTTCCATTTCGCCGAAGCGCTGACCGCCCGTGCGGGCCTTGCCGCCCAGCGGCTGCTGGGTGATCAAGCTGTACGGCCCGGTCGAGCGGGCGTGAATCTTGTCATCGACAAGGTGGTGCAGCTTGAGAATATACATATAGCCGACCGTCGATTGCTGATCCAGCATCTCGCCTGTGCGGCCGTCAAACAACTGCATCTTCATCGACTTGGGCATCTGGGCGAAAATCTCATTCGCCGGCGGTACGGCCTTGTCCTTTTCAATGGCCTCAATGCGCGACCGCACATGGCTGTTGGCCTCTTCGATGACTGCCGCGATATCCGGCTCTTCGGCGCCGGCGAACACCGGCGTTACCGCACGGAAGCCCAGCACCTGCGCCGACCAGCCCAGCAGGGTTTCCAGAATCTGGCCGACGTTCATACGGCTCGGTACGCCCAGCGGGTTCAAACACACATCCACCGGCGTGCCGTCTTCCATAAACGGCATATCCTCGACCGGCAGGATCTTGGCGATCACGCCCTTGTTTCCGTGACGGCCGGCGATCTTATCGCCGATCGACAGCGTGCGTTTGGTGGCAATGTACACCTTGACCATTTCCAGTACGCCGCTGGGCAGCTCGTCGCCGTGCTTGAGCCGGTCCATCGCGTGCTTTTTCTGTTCTTTCAGTTCCACCAGCCGCGGCCAGTACTGATCGACGATCTTCTGGGCGTCGCCGCGTTTGGCCGCGGGCTTGACCCATTCGATGTTGAAGTTTTCGATCTGCTCATAAACCACGTCGTTGTCGTCGCTGACGCCGACCTTCTGACGGCTGGACGGGTCCACCACGTCGATCTGAAGCTGCGTATGGATCGCATCCATCATCCGGCGGAACATATCGCATTCGCGACCGGTCATCTCAAGCTCGCAGCGTTTGATCTGTTCTTTGAGGGCCTTGCGCTGCTCGTCGGTCTCGGCGGCCTTGCGGCGGAAATGGCTGGTTTTGATGACCACGCCTTCGTAGCCGTGCGGCACTTCCAGCGAATCGTTCTTGACGTCCTCGCCGGCCCGGCCGAAGATCGCGTGCAGCAGTTTTTCTTCCGGCGTCAGCTCGGTCTTGCTCTTGGGTGAGACCTTGCCGACCAGAATGTCGCCCGGCGCGACGCGCGTGCCTTCCCGCACCACGCCGTATTCGTCCAGATTGCGCAGCGCCTTTTCGCTGACGTTGGGAATATCCCGCGTAAACTCCTCGCGTCCCAGTTTCGTCTCACGCACGTCAATGCTGAACTCGTCAATATGAATGCTCGTGAAGGCGTCCTCTTTAACCAGCTTTTCGCTGATCAAAATGGCGTCCTCAAAGTTGTATCCGTCAAACGGCACAAACGCCACCAGCGCATTGCGTCCCAGCGCCAAAACCCCCTCGCTGGTGCCGCCGCCGTCGGCGATGATCTGGCCTTTAGCAACGCTTTGCCCCAGCGCAACGATCGGTTTTTGATTCAGACACGTCCGCTCGTTGAGCCCGATGAATTTCTTGAGCGGATACTCGTCGGTCTGATTGATCACAATGCACGCCGCATCCACCGCCGTTACCGTACCGCTCTGCCGCGCCCGCACCGTCATCGAGGAATACTTGGCCACTTCCTCTTCCAGCCCCGTGCCCACCAGCGGCGGCTCGGTCGTCAGCAGCGGCACGGCCTGACGCTGCATGTTCGAACCCATCAACGCGCGGTTGGCGTCGTCGTGTTCGAGGAACGGAATCAGTGCCGCCGACACACCCACCGTCTGCCGCGGCGAAACGTCCACAAACCCGACCTCGCTGCTGTCCACCTGCGTCAGGTCGCCGTCCTTGCGGGCCAGCACAAACCCTTCGCGCAGCCGGTTGGTGGACGTATCCACCATGCTCGGCGGGGCAAAGATCGCCTTCATTTCCTCGTCGGCACGCATATACACGATCTCGTTGGTCACCTTTTTGCCGTCCACCTTGCGGTAGGGCGTAACCAAAAAGCCGTATTCATCCACCTTGGAAAAGATACCCAGCGACACGATCAGACCGATGTTCGTGCCTTCCGGCGTTTCAATCGGACAGACGCGGCCGTAATGGCTGATATGCACGTCGCGCACCTCAAAGCCGGCACGCTTTCGGTTTAACCCGCCCGGCCCCAACGCGCTCAACCGCCGCTCGTGCGTCAGTTGGCTCAGGGCATTGGTCTGATCGACCACCTGGCTCAGCTCGCCGCGGCCGAAGAAAAACTCGATGCTGCTGGACACACTCTTGCTGTTGACCAGGTCGGCGATGCGCGAAATCTCTTCCGGCGACTTCATGCTCATCCGCTCCTGCACCGTGCGGCGCAGCTTCAAAAGCCCCTTGCGCACTTCCGAGGCCGCCAGTTCGTCGATCGTCCGCAGCCGCCGGTTGCCCAAGTGGTCAATATCATCCAGCTCGCCTTCGCCGTTGCGCAGGCCGAGGATATATTTCATCGTCTGCAAAAAGTCTTCCGCGCACAGCCGCATCAGTCCCAGATCGACATTGGTGCCGAACTTGCGGTTCAGGCGGAAACGCCCCACCGCGCCCAGCCGATAGCGGTTGGTGTCGTAGAACTTTTCCTCAAAGAGCTGCTTGGCTTTTTCGATATTGATCGGGTTGCCCGGACGCAGCCGCGCGTAAATCTTGTTCAGCGCATCCTCATAATTCTCGGCCGAATCCTCGGCGATCGTATTGAGGATCAGCGGGTCGGACGCATTCGAGATGACCTCGATCTCGTCCATGCTGCTGGCCTGGATCGCCGTGATGGCGTCGCCGATCTGCGTGCCCGCCTCGACCAGGATCTCGCCGGTCTCGGTATCTACGATCTGGCCGGCCGACCACATCGTCGGCTCGACCTTTTTGGTCTTGACCTTCTGGGTCTTGTAAAACAGCTTGAGGATATTCTCGGTCTTGCCGTATTTTTCATCCATCGCCCGCAGGAATGTCGTCGCGGGGATCTTGCTGGACTGGTCGATGCGAATGACCAATACGTCCTTGCGCGTTACGCTCATCTCGATCCAGCTTCCGCGTTCCGGGATGATGCGCGCCCCGTGCAGCAGACGGTCGCCGTCCTTGTTGTCGATCACAAAATCCACACCCGGGCTGCGGTGAAGCTGGTTGACGATCACGCGCTCGGCGCCGTTGATGATAAACTCGCCGCCGCCGATCATCGCCGGGATCTCGCCCAGATAGATCGCCTGTTCGGGGATATCCGGCGTGTCCTTGCGTTTGAGCCGGCAGCGCACCTTCAGCGGATACGCGAAGCTCAGCCGCAATTCCTTGCACTCTTCAATCGTATAGCGCGGTTTTTCCAGCTCGTAGCCCAGATACTCCAGCTCGATCGTTTTGTCGTAACTGACGATCGGGAACACCTCGCGAAACAGCGATTCCAGACCGATATCCTGACGCGCATCGGGCGCACCGTCTCCCTGTAAGAAACGGTTGTAGCCCTTCAACTGCACTTCAATCAGATCGGGAACTTCGATTGCATCCGCGATTTTCGCAAAATTACGGAGGGTTCGTGATCTCATTTTCGACCAGTCTCCATAGATATTTATAAAAACGCTTGTTTTAATTTCAAACCGTCTGCCCTGTAAACACACCAAGGCCGCCGGCGGCCGGATGTTTTTTCATCCAGCCGCCGGTTGGCCTGTCGATGTTCGGTATGCACTTTCAAGCGGCTCTGGCCGGTCCCGCACAGAGCCGGTGCATTATGTCAAAGAAATTAGACCAGTTCGACAACCGCGCCGGCCTCTTCAAGCTGCTTTTTGGCCGCTTCGGCTTCGTCTTTGCTGATGTTTTCCTTGACGGGCTTCGGAGCGCCATCGACCAGGTCTTTGGCTTCCTTCAGGCCCAGATTCGTCAGAGCGCGCACTTCTTTGATGACTTGGATCTTCTTGTCGCCGGCGCTCTTGAGCATGACCGTAAAGCTGGTCTTCTCGACCGCCGCAGCCGCCTCGCCGCCGGCCGCCGGAGCCGCCATCATCACTGCGCCGCCCGCAGCCGGTTCGATGCCGTAGGTCTCTTTCAGATAATCCGCCAATTCCTTGGCCTGCAACAGGGTCAATCCGACGATTTTGTCACCCAGTTCTTTGATCGCTGCTGAAAACTCTGCCATTGTAAATACTCCTATACGCTTGTGCTGCCAGGTAGCCGGACTACGCCGTCCGTTTAACCGATCCTCGGACAACCCAACAACAAATTGTTAATCTTCCGTAAGGCAGGCCGCGCCCGCCGCAATTATTTAAAGCCCGCCTCAGGCGAACTCCACACTTTTGCCTTTTTACTTTTACCTTTTGACTTGCCTATGCTGCTTCTTTTTCTTTCTTTTCGATCACGCTCTTGACGCAGCCGGCGATCATGCTGCCGCCCGACAGGATCGCGCTGACCAGCTTGCCGCCCGGCGTCAGAGCGATCTGTGCGATCTGACCCTGCAGTTCGGCGCGGGTCGGCATCGAGGCAACGGTCTTCAGTCCCGCCTCGCCCTTGGCGACCATCCCGTCCAGATACGCGCCCTTCAGTTCGATCGTCTTGATCTTCTTGGCCCAGACCATCACCTCTTTGGCCGCGATGCCTGCGGTGCCTTCCTCGCCAAAGACCACCGTGCACTGGCCGCTTTGGAACAGCTCACCCGCCCCGGCCAGCCCCAGTTCTTCGGTCGCCCGACGCATCAGGTTATTGCTGACCACCACCGCACGCAGGCCTTTTTTCTTCAGCTCGCCGCGCATCACGTTGTTGTTAACGCCGCTGATGCCCATCGTGGAAATAACCACAAAGTCTTTCATTCCGGCAAAGCGTTTGGCGTAATCGCTCTGGATCAACCCTTTTACAAAATAACTCATCGTTCACCTCAATTTATGTTTAGTAGAGCCCGATCTTCGGTTGGATCATTTTACCCGCCGCAGGCGGACTCCATCATTTTACCTTTTTATTTGGCTTACGCTCCGCCCACTTCCAGCAGCACCGACGGGCTCATCGTCGCGACAATGCAAACCTTCTTGATGTAAGTGCCTTTGGAACCGCTCGGTTTGGCGCGTTTGATGTAGTCGATGAACGCCTCGACGTTTTCTTTGAGCTTCTTTTCGTCAAAGCTCAGCTTGCCGACGACGGCATGTACATTCCCGCCGGCGTCATTGCGGAACTCCACCTTACCGGCGGCGAATTCCTTGACCGCGGTAATCACATCCGCCGTCACAGTGCCGTTCTTGGGCGAGGGCATCTTGCCCTGCGGGCCCAACACGCGGCCGAGTTTGCCGGCCTTGCCCATCACCTTCGGCGAGGCGATCGCCACGTCAAAATCCATCCAGCCGTCAGAGACCTTCTTGATCAGGGCGTCGCAGCCGGCCTCGATCGCGCCGGCGGCCTTGGCGGCCTCGGCCTCCGAATCATCGCAGAACGCGATGACCGTGCGGGCTTTACCAATACCGTGCGGCAAGCTGATCGCCCCGCGAATCATCTGGTCGGCCTGCTTGGGGTCGATCCCCAGATGCATCACGCACTGGACTGTCTGGTCGAACTTCGTCGAGCCAAAGCCCTTGAGCTTTTTAACCCCCTGTTCGAGGGTCATGGCCTCTTTGACCGCCTTCTGCGCCTCATTTTTGTAACGTTTACTTCTGAATTTCATAATCTGCTCCGCGATAGATATCGCTCCCACTGTCGCTGCCGTGGTCTTGCAGGTCCCTTGCGGAACTTTTCTTTTAAGCGTGTTCGTCGTTCAAGCTTTCAGCTTGATCGCTGATTGCCGCCGCAGGCGGCCTCCACACTTTTAACTTTTTACTTTTGACTTTTAACCTTCGATCTCGATGCCCATGCTGCGCGCCGTGCCTTCGATGATCCGGTCGGCCTGCGACAAATCATACGCATTGAGGTCTTTGGCCTTCATCTGGGCGATTTTGCGCACCTGCGCCTTGGTCACCTTGCCGACTTTTTCCTTATGCGGAACGCCGCTGCCCTTGGCGACGCCTGCTTCTTTTTTCAGAAGCACCGAAGCCGGCGGGCTTTTGATGATGAACTCAAACGACCGATCCGAATACACCGTGATCTCCACCGGCATCGTCATGCCGTCGGCCTCTTTGGTCCGCTCATTGAACTGCGAAACAAACTGGCCGATATTGACGCCATGCTGACCCAGCGCCGGGCCGATCGGAGGTGCCGGCGTGGCCTTGCCGCCCGGCGCCTGGAGTTTAATAACCGCTTTGACTTCTTTTGCCATTG
Source organism: Phycisphaerae bacterium (assembly GCA_041308685.1). GTDB lineage: Bacteria > Planctomycetota > Phycisphaerae > Sedimentisphaerales > Anaerohalosphaeraceae > T3Sed10-213. The sequence continues at coordinate 1,489 of JBFZBE010000217.1, read as the reverse complement.
CTGTATCCTGCTATTATTTCGAATTCACTAACGACTATTCACTAACGACTATTCACTAATTTACACTTTTTCAATCTGCCAATACTCAATATCCAGCGGCGTACTGCGTCCGAAGATCGTTACGATCACCCGCACCACGCCGCGCTCGGCGTCAATATAATCGACGGCGCCTTCAAAGTTCTCAAACGCGCCCTCACGGATCTTGACCATGTCGCCCTTCTGAAACTCCATCTTGATATTCGGCGTATCTTCGGGCTTTTCGGCCTCTTTAAGCATCTTGGCCACATCCGTATCGCGCATCGACGTCGGAATACCCTCCGTGCCGATAAAATCACCGGCGCCCATCGTATCCTTGATAATATACCAGGCCGCCTCCGGCACCTTGCCGTCGTCGGTCAGCGTCATTTCCATAAACACATAACCCGGATAGAGCTTGCGCTTATGCACACGCTGCTTGCCGGCCCGGATGCGTTTGACCTGCTCGGTCGGCACCAAGATGCGCCCCACACTCGAAACGCCTTCCACCTGCATTTTGCGCGCCAGAGTTTCGCGTACCTGCTCTTCCTTATTGGAAGCAACCCGTAATACGAACCATTGCATTGCCATGAACGCTGTATCCTTGCTTCGCTCGGCGGCGATTAATATAGATTAACCACATCCCCAAAGAAATAATGCAGCAGAAGGTCCCATGCCCCGATGCCGACGGCCATCGCGGTAACCACCACGATCACCACCGTCGTCGAATTGACGATCTCCTTGCGGCTGGACCAACTGACCTTTTTGATTTCGCCCTCGGCGGCGATCAGAAAATCGGCCGCACTCGGCAGATTGCTGACCCACCAGATCGCCCCGGCCAATACCGCACACAGCGCCGCCGGGATCAGCGTCTCAATCCAAACGCTGTCAAATGCCGCCATCAATTTTGTATGCAGCACCCAGCAGCCGTAGGCCGCGATTACAAAACACACCAAGCCCGTCCAGAGCCGCGTATTTTTTCCTTGCCCGCGTTTGTAAATTGTCAGATTCATCTGTCGCCTAACCTTATCAATATCAACGTCGCTCGTTATGACCTTGCTAACTGTCCCGCAATGCACCTGCAAAAAATCATCCGCCATACAGCGGATTCCGGCGTTTTTCCTTTTACCCTTTGCCTTTTACCTTTTAAGCAAGTACAGGTCAGGAGGGATTTGAACCCCCAACCTGCGGTTTTGGAGACCGCTGCTCTGCCAATTGAGCTACTGACCTAAATCCATCGCTTATTTGCGCCGAATCTTATGTACAGTGCGCACCCGCTCGCGCTTGCAGAACTTCTTCAGTTCCAGCTTGGGCGCTCCGCCCTGCACGTTCACGGGCGTGCGGTAGTTGCGGTTGCCGCACTCTTTGCACTCCAGCCACACCCATTCTCTTTTTTGCGCTTTGGCCATATTGCCTTGTCCTCTCTAAAACACAACAACCTCCCCGCCCACTGCCGCGGCGGAAAGGCCGAAAA
>JBFZBE010000216.1:0-4390 GCA_041308685.1 Phycisphaerae bacterium | reverse complement strand
ACCGACCATGCGCCGCACCTGCAGAGCGAAAAGGAACTGGAGTTTCTGGCCGCACCGTTCGGCATCGCGGGCATTGAGTGCGCCTTGCCGCTGTATATCAAGGCGCTGATCGAGACCGGCGTAACGGACTGGTCGGGGATGCTTTCGATGCTGACCTATCGGCCGGCAGGCGTGCTGAATGTGGCCAAAGGCCGGCTGGGCGTCGGCGACCGTGCGGATATTACGGTCATCGACCCGAACGCGGAATGGACGGTTGACGCGGCGGCGTTTTATTCCAAGAGCCGCAACTGTCCCTATCACAGCTGGAAGGTCAAAGGCAAAGCGGTCGCGACCGTCGTGGCCGGAGAAATACGTTACCAAGCACCAACTTATAAATAGAATTTAACGAAAGGATTTGTTTATGCGAAAGATTCTTGCGATTGTTGTCTGTACAGCGGTTTTGATGGCGGGCTGCTCGCCGACGCCCAAAAGCACCGAAAACCGTGCCGTCAAAGACGCCGAGGTCAAAGAGGCAATTGCCTTGTTTAAGGCCAACGACCCCGGCATCCAGCGGTTTTTCGATCAGTCCGCCGGATGGGCGGTGATCCCCAAGGTCTTCAAAGGCGCGTTCGTGCTGGGCGGCGCTTACGGCAACGGCAGCGTCTATGAGCGCGAACGGATGACCGGCTATACGAGCTTGTCGCAGGCGACGCTTGGGTTTTCATTCGGCGGGGAGTTCTTCCGCGAGATCATTTTCTTCCGCTCGCTTGAAGACCTCAACCGTTTCCGCGCCGGCAAGTTCGCCTTCTCCGCACAGGCGACAGCGGTAGCCATCAAGGCAGGAGCAGCGGCCAAGGCCGATTACAAAGACGGCATGGCGGTGTTTGTGATGTCGGATGTCGGGCTGATGGTGGACGCTTCCATCGGCGGCCAGGAGTTCAAATACGAACCCATCACCGTCCGCTAAGAACGGCGGTCTTTTATGCCGTTTTTGATCGATGGCTACAATCTGCTGCGCTCGGTGCAGCGTCTGGATGGGTTTGCCGACCTGACCGACGCCCAACTGTGCCGCTGTGTGGCCGATTTTTTGCGGCGGGTGCGCGACCGGGGGGCGATCATCTTTGACGGCATCGGCCCCCCGGACAAACGCGAGCTGATGGGCGTCAAGGGGGTTGAAGTGCGTTTTTCGGGCGGCCGCAGCGACGCCGACAGCGTCATTGAGCAGCGCATCGCCGACAACACCGCCCCAAAACGACTGATCGTGGTCAGCAGCGACCGTCGTCTGCGCACCGCGGCCGCACGCCGCAAGGCAAAAAGCGTGCCGGTGGATGTGTTCTGGGCGGGACTGTGCAAAGCGCTGGCCGACGGGGCCAAGACCGTCGCCGAACCGCGCGAAAAACAAAAAGGCATCACCGAACTTGAAACAGACACCTGGATGGAGTACTTCAAGCTCAATGGGTAAATCCACTGCGTCATTTAACCGTACTCTTTTATCCGATCCGGCGGTCGATCATATGCATCGTCGATTTGTCAGCTTGACCAGTCAGGCGACAACGGCCGAGGCCATCGCGCAGATACGGCAGCAGGAAATCGACCAGCAGATCGTGTATTTTTATGTGCTGGACGACGACCAGCGGCTGGTGGGGGTCGTGCCGGTGCGCAAACTGCTGTTTGAAAAACCCGACACCCGCATCGCCGAGATGATGATCGCAGACGTGGTCTCGGTTTCGCAAGACACCTCCATCGCTGACGCCGGAGCAATATTGCTGGAACACAAACTGCTGGCCGTGCCGGTGGTGGATGCCGACGGCAAGATGCTCGGCGTATTGGATTTGAGCCATTTTACCGAAGATGCGCTGGATACGCTGTCGATGGTGCGGCGGCCGCAGACGGATCGTTTTTTTCAATTGCTTGGTCTGCATATTTCGCTCAACCGGCATGTCTCATCGCGGGCGCAGTTCCGCGAGCGTTTTCCGTGGCTGCTGTGCAATATCGCCAGCGGCCTTTTGTGTGCGGCGATCGCTTCGTTTTACGAGTTGCTGATCCAGCAGATCGTGCTGCTGGCGATGTTTATGACCGTGGTGCTGGCGCTGGCCGAGAGCGTCAGTATGCAGGCGATGACGATTGCCCTGCAGGCAATGGATACGCGGCATTTTTCGTGGAGCGTGGTGCGGCGGTTTTTGACCAAGGAGATGGCAGCCGGACTGCTGCTGGGCGTCGGCTGCGGCCTGCTGATCGGAGCGGCGGCGTTTGTCTGGAAAGGACAGCTCGCACAGAGCATTTCCATTTCGCTGAGCGTGTCGCTGGCGATCTTGACGGCCTGCACGCTGGGCGTACTGATCCCGTCGCTGATCCGGGCGGTCCGTATGGACCCCAAGATCGCCGCCGGCCCGATCGTGCTGGCCTGCGCGGATATTGCCACGCTGCTGTTTTACTTCGGTCTGATGAAACTGATGGCGACATAAGCCAAACAGAGGATGAAAATCAAGATCAAACATCCGGCGCTGCGCGATTTGCTTGAGCAGCTTCGCTTTGCCCCGACCCGGCAGCAGCACAAGTTCGCCGCCGCCGTCGAGGCGCTGATGCTGATTATCGACCCGGACAAGGATTATCCGCTGGAATTTGTGGTCTATCGCATCACGGGCTATCGCCCCCCCGCCGCTCGGTACGAGGATGTTACGATCAGCGGGCGTGATTTGCTCAGTGACCTGCGGGTGTGGCTTTCGCAAGCCGGCGGGCAACTGGATACGCCCGCCGCCGCTCAGCCGGAACCGATACTGACCGTTCCGATGCTGGCCGAAAAATTCAACGTCTCCGAAAAAACCATCCGCCGCTGGGAAGCACGCGGCCTGACCGGACGGCTGTATGTGTTCGAGGACGGCAAAAAACGAAAGGGCTACGCCCAGTCTGTCGTCCGAAAATTCGAACACGCCCACCGCGATCTGATCGACAAGTCCTCGCAGTTCACCAAGCTGACGGCAACCGAAAAACGTACGCTGTATCAAACCGCCTGCGCCCTGGCGCAGTCCGGCGATTTTCGCACACGCAATGAACTGCTCACGGAGTTGTGCCGCCGCAGCGGACGCGCCCGCGAAACGCTGCGCTATCTGCTGGACGAGATGGAACGCCGCGAACCGCACAAACAGCCGCTGCCGCCCGCACGCGGCCGCGCCGGCGCCAAAGAAGCGGCGGCGATCTGCAAGCTCAGCCGCCAGGGCGTCAAGATGCACGAGTTGTCCCGCCGCTTCGGCAAAAGCCGCGGTTCGCTGTATCGCATCCTGATCCAGCACCGCCTCAAAGAACTGGCCGCGCGCCGGATCGACTATATCGACAGTCCCGACTTCACCGCCTCGGATGCCGCCGAGCGGCTGCTGTCCGCCCCGCTGCCCAAATCTGAACACGCCCCCGCGATGCCCACGCGCCAGCAGGAAACGGAGCTGTTCTGCCGGTACAATTTTCTGAAATATCTGGCCGCTAAGGAACGGCTGGCAATGCGTTCGCAGCGGCCGTCCCTGCGGCGGATAGCACAGATCGAATCGCTGCTGGAGCAGGCCGAGCAGGTCAAACAGTACATTTTGAATGTCAACACACCGCTGGTGGTCAGCATCGCCGGAAGGCATGCCGTGCCGGAAGTCAGTATGAATGAATTGGTCGGCGAAGGAACATTGTCACTGATGGCGGCGGTCGAAAAATTCGACTACACCCGCGGCTATCGGTTCAGCACCTACGCCGGCTGGGCAATCGCCAAGGACTTTGCCCGCAAGATACCCGCCGAGTCGCAGCGTCCCGATCGCGCCGGCGGTTCGGATGTCGAAAATGTACCGCACGACTTTCGCCGGGCGGCGCAGCCGGACACCGTCGCCGTCGAACAGGCGCAAAACAACCTGATCGGCGTGATCGAAAGCAATCTTGACGAGCGCGAGCGGTTTATCATTCTCAACCACTACGCCCTCGACACCGGCGTGATCAAGAAAAAACCAATGACCCTCAAGCAGATCGGTGAAACGCTGGGCATCACCAAAGAGCGCGTCCGCCAGATCGAGCTGCAGGCCCTGCACAAACTCCGCCGCAATCTCAGCCCGGAACAGTTTGACCTGCTGATGCGTTAGAGGAACACGGATCAATGAAGAATTAAGAATGCAGAATGAAGAAAAATTTGAATTCTTAATTTTGAATTTTGAATTAATTAAGAATTAAAAATTCATCATTCAAAATTATCTCTGTGTTCTCTGTGGCAATTTTTTTTCTTTATTAAAAATCTGTATAATCCGTAGATAAAAAAATTATCCGTTTACAGTGGAAAGGATCAACTCCATTTACAAGTTTTTTGCGGCGATTTGTTTGAGATGCGACAGCCCTGTCCGCTGGACACAGGAGCCGCCAAAGGCCGTGTCAAACTCGTCCTGTGTCC
>JBFZBE010000215.1:0-3369 GCA_041308685.1 Phycisphaerae bacterium | reverse complement strand
GGCTACGGTGCGTGTGCCGACGACATTGTTCTTGATGGCCTCGCCGGGGTTGCCTTCCATCAGCGGCACATGCTTGTGGGCGGCGGCATGGATGACCACTTCCGGCTTGAAATCGCCGAACAACTGCTCGACGCGCACCCTGTCGGTGATGTCGCAGATGATCGCCCGCATCGGGACGTTGGGGAAATTGCGCCGCAGTTCGCCTTCGATAAAGAACAGCGGGTTTTCCGCCTGCTCGACCAGCAGCAGCAGTTTGGGGCCGAATGCGCAAACCTGACGGCACATCTCCGATCCAATCGAGCCGCCGGCGCCGGTAACCAGGATGATGCGGTCTTTGAGATAATGTTCGATTTGGGCCAGGTCGAGCTTGACCACGTCGCGCCCCAGCAGGTCGTTGATGTCCACGTCGCGCATCTGCGAGACGCTCAGCTTGCCGGAGGCAATGTCCGTCAGCGACGGCACGGTGCTGAAGCGCAGTTTTGTTCCCTGACATATCTGCACCACGCGCCGCAGCTGCTTGCGCGACGCGCTGGGGATGGCGATCGCCAGTTCATCGACCTCGTTTTTCTGGCAGAGCTGCGGCAGTTGATCCATTCCGCCCAGCACTGGTATGCCGTGAATGTTCATCCCGTGCTTGGCCGGGTCGTCGTCGATAAAACCGACCACTTCATACTGCACGTCTTTGCGGCGGAGCATTTCGCGCAGCAGCGCTTCGCCGGCGTTGCCCGCACCGATGATCAAAAACCGCCGCACCGAGCCGCGCGTCTCGGCGAAAAACTCTTCGTGATAGAGCCGCACCAACATCCGCAGGCCGGCCAGCAGCATAATGGTCGTGAACAGATCGAGCATCAGCACCCCCTCGATCAGCCGCTGGGAGGCCTTCAAATCCAGATGCCGCTGCACCATATCCAGGCGCTGCTGGCTGTTGAGCGGGTACTGCTCAGATTCGGCCAGAATGGTTGTGATCCGGCTGACCTCCAGCAGATCGTAAAGCCCTTTGAGGTTGGATTGCTCGACCCGCAGCAGTCCCGCTTCCGTATCGGTAACAGTGCCGTTGATGTCCATTTCTATCTTGGCAAGGCGCTCCTGAACCGACCGGATCGCCGCATCCGGAACAACGTGCTTGCCGAACAGGCCGTATCCATACCAGATCGCCATCAGGATGATGCTGCTGACCAGCGAGGCCTTGGCGATCTGCATCAGGTCCGACAGACCCACATAACGCCACCAGCCGCTGTACTGATGAAACCGGCCGAACACGATCAGCTTGACCGGTAAGATGACCGCCAGCAGGATCGGCAGTGGATAGATAAACCACAATCGCAGGATCTGCATATTGTACGCGAACAAAAACGCCAGCATCAGCGCCGCCGTAAAGCACAGCAGATGCGCCGCGATAATCAGTTCACGGCGAAACCGCAGCAGCCCTCTGGCTGACGTGGATGTTGGGGCGTCGTCGATTGTCGGCGTGCCGCCGGCGGGATGGGATTTGGTATGAGGCATAGATATGGCTTTCCGTTATTGGGATTCTGCGGCGGTCTTTGGGTTGGCCGCTGCGGCATAAGGTAAATGCACAACAATTTTTTCGACGGCGGCGCCATCCACTTTTTTACGCATCAGGGCATACACGACGGTTGCGGCCGACAAAATGTAATTGATCACATACGCCGCCAGAAGCCCTGCGATCAGCAGGATGAACAACTGAATGCAGAAGGCCGAGATCGATTCGGCGGTTCCCTGCGGAGCGGCGGTTTTTTCCGTCAGCGAAAACAATCCCGGCTCCGGCCAGAGCCGCTGGAGTTTGGCGGCTTGCCCGAACACCGTCAGCCCCCAGGTCAAAATGATATGCACCGCACGCAGCGCCAAAAAGACTGCCACGCGGATCAGCAGATAAAAAAACGTGCCGAACAGCCCGGCCGCGAAGATATAAAACAGCATCCACAGCGGCCTGTTCAGCACATAACAGACCGTCCTTCCGATGGCGTCGCGTCCGCTGGCGCTTTCGTAGGCCACCGCCGGAAACAGCAATAGTCCCCCCGCGATCACCCCCAGCGCCAGCCCGACGATCGCCAGCCCCGCCGCGACCAGCAGCCCGAAGAAAACGCCGACGGCGATATCGCCCGCCCACGGCACAGCCGCAAGCAGCCCGATCAGAAAGACGATCCCCGCCGGCACGATCATCAGGATAAACGGGATCAGCGGTGCGCCCAGCAGTGCGCGATACTTTTCAACGGCAAACTCCATCGCTTCGAACAGGCCGGGCTTTTCATTCTGCGCGTATTCCAGCGCGGCACACCGGCATACCGCGCCGCCGGCAAAACACAACACTGCAAAGGAAAAAGAAAAAAACAGCACGCTGTAATACGGATGGTACTGCACCGCCCAAACCACCGCCCGAATGCACAGCCAGAAGTTGAAAAACACATGGCTGACGTTGCCGAACAGCGTGCTGCGGCGCAGATCGAAAACCTGACGGCTGGAATCATTGAAGCGGTCGGAGGTAAACGCCCATAACGTGGCAAACACCCCTTTGCCCGGGTGGTCGTCTTTGTAGCGGTCGATAAAATCGCCAATCGCGTCCGGGGCGACCATATAGACCTCCAATTCGGTGGACACCATCAGCTTGACATCCGGGTTGGCCGGACAGGTCATTTCCGCCGGGCGGGGGTGGGCGACGACAGACCGGCTGCCGCGGTCCATCACAAAACCGACCAGACCGATCACCGCGACGGCCAAAAACATAATCGCCATCTTGATCGGCCCGACGGCCAGCTTGAACGCATACGCCAGCTCCGGCAGCGCCAAATCATCCCAAATGCTCTTTAATGAATACCGACCCGCCAAATCCTATCTCCTTTGTTCCATTCTAATTCAAAAAATAACTTATACCACAATCGCCCTCAAAAAACAACGTTTTGTCCGGGTTAGTCAGGGCAATCGCATGAAACAAAAGCGAGGCAGCGCAAGCTGCCCGATAAGGCGTAACCCTGTGGGTGTCGCAATCCGGCCGCTTGTGCGGCTCGGCTTTTGTTTCGTATGAGCCATATTTTGATGCTTAAAATCCGGTATTGCAATTTCATGCCATTGTTCTGTGTGTCAATTGTCGTTTTTTTCCTGTCTGCGCCGCTGAAAAAAGGCCTGTAACTGCGTGCGGCAGTCGTCTTGCAGGACGTGCGGCGTTACGGCCAGACGGTGATTGAGCCGGCCATCTTGTACGATATTGTAAAGAGACCCGCAAGCACCGGTTTTGGGGTCGTCGGCGCCGAAGACCAGCCGATCCAGCCGTGCCAGCACCAATGCTCCGGCACACATCGGACACGGCTCCAGCGTTACATAAATCGTGCAGCCGCCCAGCCGCCAGTTGCCCAC
>JBFZBE010000214.1:0-4834 GCA_041308685.1 Phycisphaerae bacterium | reverse complement strand
GATTGAAACCAGCGGCGTTGGTGCGCACGGTATTTTTGCCCAGGCCGTCGGGGGCGGCGGCGGCAGCGGCGGCAGCGCCCGGTCGATGATTCTGAGTATTGATCCATCCAACTGGAGTGAGTCTGACCCGATGCCGGAACCGGGCAGTTTCAGCGCCGGGGCAACCTTGAGCATCGGCGGCAAGGGCGCAGCGGCCGGCGATGGCGGCATTGTCAATGTGACCAATAACGGCACAATCATCACCCACGGCGCAGACGCCTACGGCATTCTCGCCCAGAGCGTCGGCGGCGGCGGCGGGGTCGGCGGCGGCGGCTATCACGGCCTCGATTGGGAGGACTTTGGCATCTCGGAAGACCTGGAACCGTTCCTCGACTTGCTGCCGATACAGGATGAAGGCGATGTGCATATCGCATTGGGCGGCAGCGGCGCCAGCGGCGGCGGCATCGGCAAAAAAGTAACCGTCCATAACACCGGCAGCATCACCACCTACGGCGGCGGCGCGATCGGTCTGCTGGCCCAGAGCATCGGCGGCGGCGGCGGCATCGGCGGCGCAGGCGCAACCGGCGGCGACGGCTCGATTACGTTAGGCGGGTCAGGCGGAGTTGGCGGCGACGGCGGCAATATTGAAATCCAGCAGACCGGCGATATCGAGACCTTCGGCGTGGCCGCACACGGCCTCTTTGCCCAGACTGTCGGCGGCGGCGGCGGGTATGCCGGAAACGCCGATAAAGGCATCACAGAGGAAGGCATCAATCTGGCCATTGGCGGCGCCGGCGGCGCTGGCGGGACCGGCGGGGACATTCTCATTACCAGTGCTGGAACCATCACCACTCATGGCGACGGGGCCATCGGCCTCTTTGCCCAGAGTATCGGCGGCGGCGGCGGCATCGGCGGCACCATCGGCGAGGGATTCGGCTTTGCCGGCAGCGTCGGCGATGCCGGCGACGGCGGCCGTGTTGAAGTAACCCACACCGGCGACATCATCACCTCCGGCAAGTACGCCCACGGCATCTTTGCCCAAAGCGTTGGCGGGGCCGATTTGGGCGGCGATGTGATTGTAACGGTGGCCGGAAACATTACAGTCACCGGCGAAGGGTCGGTGGCCGTCATCGCCCAGAGCGAAGGCGCAGGCGGCAAACGCAACATCGACTTTATCTACCAAAGCGGCACAATCACCGGCAACAGCTCCGGCGCGGTCAAGTTTCTGGACGGCGCCGACAACAGCTTTACCAATTATGGCGTCATCAAAACCGTTGGCGGGCCGAACGGAACGGCGTTTTTGACCGCTGACGGCAGTGACATCATCAAGAACTACGGTGTTGTCACCGGCGTGGTCAATCTTGGCGACGGGGTCAACAGCTTCCATAACTACAGCGGCGCAACCTTTAACTGCGGCGACGTGATTCAACTGGGCGATGGTGCAACGCTGCTTAACGAAGGCACGTTTGCGCCGGGCGGCGCCGGCCTGATCTGTATCACCGACCTGACCGGAAATTTTCAGCAGGACGCCGCGGCCAAAATGATGATGGAATGGGATATCAAAACCGGCCAATCCGACTTCCTCCAGGCCTCCGGCATTGCCGATCTGGCGGGCAAACTGCAAGTCGGACTGCTGAATCCGGGCTTTGCCGCTGACGGCACATACCAAACAACACTGATCACCGGTGTTACCGGTGTGGTGGATTCGGGGCTGTCGCTGCTGGCAACGCGAACAGCGGTGATGGATTACACCCTGATTTTTGACCCCAACGGCAACGATGTGCTGCTGGAGGCAGTTGTGGATACCTCACCCGACGGCCTGACGCCCGATCAGCAGAAGATGGCCGAGTTCATCAACCGGATGCAGGCCTCCGGCAATGCGGCCGGCTTTGCGCCGTTCGCGGCCGAGCTGTTTGCGCTGCCGGATGCAGAGAGCTTGGGCAAGGCATATGAGCAGTTAAGCCCAAGCTCGTATGACCTGTCCAGCACGGCCTCGACCGATACCGGTGATCAATACACCGCCTCGTTGGTCAAGCGTATGCACAGTGTTCGAGCCGCTATCGATGCGCACGATGCAACGATGGCCGTTCAGCAGACGCATCTGAACGCCGCATGGATGGAGGGCTTCGGCCTGGCCGCCGAGCAGCGTTCAGTCGGCAATACCGCCGGCTACAACGCCCACACCGCTGGCATGACCTTCGGCTATGATTATTTGATCGACGAAGGGTTGCTGGCTGGTCTGAGCGGCGGCTATGCCAAGACCAATGTGGACAACAAAGACAGCGACAGCCACGGCGACATTGAAAGCTATTTCGGCTCGCTCTACGGCAGCTTATTCAGCGACCGCTGGTATGTGGACGGCGCGCTGTCTTACGGACGGCATCGCTTCAGCAATGTTCGCGTTGTGAACATCGGCGGCATCAATGACGCCGCAAACAGCAAGCACGACGGCGACGCCTTTTCGGCCTATCTGGAAACCGGATACAATATGTACGCCGAAAAATGGCTGCTTCAGCCGTTTGCAGCGCTGCGGTACGCGTACCTGTACGAACACAGCTACGACGAGTCCGGTCTGCCGGGGGCCAATCTGAGCGTGGACGACCGCACTGTTGATTCGCTGGTTTCAGACCTGGGGATGCGGTTTTCACGTCCGTTCAAGCACAAAGGTTGGGTGATGATTCCGGAGGCGATGGCGGCCTGGGATTATGATTTTGATCTGGACGACCGGCGTCTGACGGCGGCGTTTGACAGCGCCCCGGGGATGAAGTTTTCTACCGACGGCGGCGATGTCGAACAGCACGGCCTGCTGACCGGATTGGGACTGACGATGATCAGCAAAGAGCATCTTAGCGTCTCGGTCAATTACACCGGCGAATTCCGCGATCGCTACACGTCCCATACATTTTCCGGCGGCGTGCGTATCGAATTTTGAAAATTACGTCGTTTTGCTTGCCAAAATGGATTGAAGATCGGATAATACCGCCGGTTTGGTTAAGGATGCTATGTAATGACATGGAAAGTTGCGTTGAAAAACTGGCGGTTTACGCTGATTCTGATCGGGTCGGTGGCGGTTGGCTCGGGGCTGGGACTGCTGCTCAAAGAGCGGGCGGCGACGCTCAAGCCGCTGGGGGATATTTTTCTGAATCTGCTGTTTACGGCGGTGGTGCCGCTGATCTTTTTTTCACTGTCGGCAACGGTGGCCGGCTCCGAAAACCTCAAACGTACCGGATGCATCGCCGGTGTGATGCTGGTCGTGTTCGTATTGACCGGCCTGATCTCGGCGGTGGTGATGCTGGGGGCGGTCAAGCTGTTTGACCCGGCCGGCGGACTGACACTGGAACTGGCCGCACCGCCGCAGGAGACGGCGGTGTCGGCGGGCGAGCGCATCGTTCAGACACTGACCGTGCCGGATTTTGTGCATCTGCTCAACCGCCGCAATATGCTGGCGCTGATCGTGTTTGCTGTGCTGACCGGGCTTGCGGCACACACCGCCGGTCAGGCCGGTGCGGCGTTTGGCTGCTTTTTGCAGTCGGGGGCGGCGGTGATGACGCGGCTGATCCAATTGATTATGCTCTATGCCCCCATCGGGCTGGGGGCGTATTTTGCGTATCTGGTCGGGGTGTTCGGGCCGCAGTTGGTCGGGGCTTACGCACGGGCGGTAGGGTTGTATTATCCGGTTGCGCTGGGGTATTTTGCCGTCGGTTTTTCAGTGTATGCCTTGCTGGCCGACGGGCGGGGCGGGCTAAGACGATTTTGGACGCACATCCCGCCGGCGGCGCTGACGGCCTGGGGGACGGGCAGCAGTTTGGCCGCATTGCCAGCCAATCTGGAGGCCGCCGCACGCATCGGCGTGCCGGAGGATGTCCGCAAGATCGTCCTGCCGCTGGGGGCGACGCTCCACATGGACGGCTCGGCGCTGGCGGCGATGCTCAAGATCGCCGTGCTGTTTGCACTGTTCGGGCGGGAGTTTTCGGGGCTCGACGTCTATGCGGTAGCGATCGGGGTGTCCATCCTGAGCGGCACGGTGATGAGCGGCATCCCCGGCGGCGGATTTCTGGGCGAACTGCTGATCGTTACGCTGTACGGGTTTGGCCCCGAGGCCTTGCCGGTGATTTCGATGCTGGGCGTGTTTGTCGATCCGCCGGCGACGATGGTCAACTCCGCCGGCGATACCGTTGCGGCGATGCTCACCGCTCGGCTGACCGGCGGACGCGATGCGGCTTGACACTTATAAATCCATAAAAATAAATGAGTAACAAATAAACGGATGGAATTCGCCCCGGACAATCAAACCCGAACAAACCTGTTTTCGCTGTCGAACGGTCAATTTATAGACCAAAAACAGGAAAAAACTTGTTATTTACGACAAGCCGTGTAAAATGCTGGCCATTACGGGGTGTGGCGCAGTTTGGCTAGCGCGCTTGACTGGGGGTCAAGAGGTCGCAGGTTCAAGTCCTGTCACCCCGATTTACGTAACATCGGCTGAATTCGGAACTTACGATTACCTGACATGTGTCAGAGCGGCCGTAACCAGCGCGGAAACGCGCGTAGTACTACTCATTTTTACGGAGTAACTGGTTATGGACGCGACAAAAAAGGCGAAAATTCCGCAACTGTGTGCCCACAAGGCCACCGGCCAATCCTTCATCCGCATCGATGGCCGGGCGATTTATTTCGGCAAAACCGACCTGCCCGAAACCACCCAAAAGTACCACCAGTTCATTGCCGAATGGCTGGCCTCTGGCTGCCAACCGCAAACGGAGCCGGAGTCGATTACGGTCGGGGAGCTTTGTGCTCAATTCTGGATATACGCCGAAGGGTATTATGTCAGCGCCGACGGCACACCGACCAGCGA
>JBFZBE010000213.1:0-3538 GCA_041308685.1 Phycisphaerae bacterium | reverse complement strand
GGGGTGCTGCTCAAAGACGGTAAGCCGTATTACGGCATCGGCATCAATTATCACGATGCCTTTGTGCGGTATATGACCGATCCAGACGACCGCAGCTATCAGAAGGGGTTTGAGCATCTGCTTTCGTATGACATTGAGTTTATTCGTTTCCGGCTGGCCGGGTTCTGGCCCGATGACTGGAAGACCTATTGCCTCAACGACAAACAGACCTATTTTCAGCGGCTGGATCAGTTTGTCGCCGACGCCGAGAAAATGGGAATGGGACTGATTCCGTCGTTCTTCTGGCTGTATTCGGCGCCGGCGGACCTGTCCGGCGAGACGATGGACGCACTGGGCGATCCGTACAGCAAGACGAATGCCTTTATTCGCGACTTTACGTCCGAGGTGGTCGCCCGCTACAAAGACAGCCCGGCGATCTGGGGGTGGGAGTTTGGTAATGAGTATATGCTGTTTGCCGACCATCCCGACCGGCAGGGCGGCACGGCCCATATTGTGCCGCAGCACGGAACGCCGAGCACACGGGGCATTCGTGATTATGTGCGGCGAACGGATGTGCGGCAGGCCTATCGGGAGTTTGCCAAGGCCGTACGCAGAATCGATAAATACCGGATGCTTTCCACCGGCGATTCGGCGCCGCGCGATGCCGCCTACCACATGACCGTACTCAATACATGGGAACTCAAAGACAATCCCGAACAGTGGCGGGCGATGCTGATCGGCGACAGCCCCGGCGAGATCGACACCGTCGGAATTCATCTGTATGAGGAGCACCGCCGGACTTATTTCCAAAAAAACCTCTCGCTGAAAGATTTTGTGGCGTTTACGGCCGACGCTGCAAAGTCCGCCCAAAAACCGCTTTTTATAGGCGAATTCGGCGCCTCTGAAAAGTCGAAATTGCTGTCTGCCCGGACGCTGTTTGACGAGATGATCGAAGCGATTGTCGCCAATCGAATTCAGCTTTCCGCCGCGTGGGTGTATGATTACAGCCCGCAGGAAGGAGAGTGGAATATCACGCCGGACAACAATCGCGCCTATATGCTCGCGGAAATTAAAAAAGCAAATGCCCGGTTAGCACAAAATTGATAAAAAAAAACGTATAATAAACGAGTTGCAATTTTAAAAAGGAGTTTTAGAAATGTCTTATTTGTATCGATGTTTTCTGGTTGTTTGTTTCGCTGGGATACAGGTCTGCTCTGCGGCTGCCGAGCCGGCGGCGCCTGCGCCGAAGCGTCCTTCGTTTGAGATCCCGGCTTCTTTCAAAAACCCCAAAGACCCTCAAAAGATGATTGCGACTTTTACGGTTTCGCAATGGGTCAGCCGGCCCGAAGCGATGCTCAAAATGGCCGAGTTCGCCCACGAAGAGGGCTTTCCGGTCTCCTGGATACTCCATTACAAAACCGCTTTGGCCCAGAAGGAATCACTGGATGGTTTTCATCAGGAATACGGCGACGAGCTGATTATGCTGCGCGGCGACGAGTCGATCACGGAGTGGCGGGAAAGTTTCCCCTGGGCAAAACTGAATATGATCGCCGGCGCACGTCCCGATTCCATCGATGAAGCCCAGATGCACAAAGACGGCATCGAAGGCATCTGGGGCTATTGTGACCAGCAAATTGGGATTGACGGCATCACGCATTACGGCGTACCGTGGGGATTGTTTTATCTGTCTCCCAAAACCCCGTTTATCCCCGCAGAAGGTGCCAGTCAGGTAGTCGGCGCTCCCTGGACAGTGCGCGATCTGCACAAGAGCTTTCACCTCAAAAACGCGATTAATTTCGGCGTCGACCCAATCGAGTTTGTTCGATCTAAAACATTGGATCGCGGCTCTGACATCACGTTTTTCCAAACGATGTTTGACGAATGGATGGCCAATCTGCCGTGGAATGACCGGCTTTATTTCTGTCTTCATGAAGAGGCCGGCGGGCCGTATATCGTCCCGGGTGATACCCATTCAGCCGAGGGCGCCGATAAGGAAATGTCCGAATCGATGTATCAGATCATGCGGCTGCAATTGCGGTATATCAAAAACAGTGGTGCAACGATTACCACGCTGCCGCAGGCCGTAGCGGATTATAAAAAGTTCGCCGCCCAAAAAACACTTTCGTCGACGCTGCTGCTGACCGATAAGCATCACGGTTCAATTGTCTGGTATGCCGACCCGATTCCCCGGGGTGTTCGGCACGGCGGATTCGGCCCAGCCGGTCATTTTCCAGATACGTTATTTTATTATGATGATGAATGCCAATTGACGTTTGTGCATCCGGATGTCCTGCCGCGTCAGGTGCTGAACTATAAAGCACAATATGCTGTGCCGTACAACAAGCCCTATCCTGTAGAATTTTCGACTCCGACGCTGGTGGACTGGGCGCATACACGCAGCGGCAGCGACCGAACCTATACTTATACGCTGCAGAGCTTTTACAGCATGCCTTTTGGCCTGACGGAATGGGGACGTTTTGAGGGCTGGGAAGTCGCAGAAACCAATGGGTTGTGGGCTAAGATTATCGAAAACCGTGTGTTGTTGATCCGTATGGACTTGGATGTCGAAAAGCTGTCTCATAACGAAAGACACCTAAGTTATTGGGTGAAATTGAAGAAAGTCAAATAAGAAAGGGGAAGTGGTGGCATGAAAAGAGATTATGTGGCATTTTTGTGCTTTTTTTGTGTAGCGGGTGCTGTAGTTTTTGCGGATTTTCAGTTTGGTTATAATACCTGTTCCAAGCATCTGGAGTGGTTTGCTGACCAAAACTACTCTCAGCCGTATGTTCAAGCGCGGCTGGAGCAGGATATTGCAATGGCTTCCAGTTTGAAAGGATGTGCCATTCGATTCAATGTCTGGCCGTATGTCGCCACCTATTTGGACAGCAGTAAAACAGGCAAAGAAAAATGGGTGTTTTCGCCCGATTTTTATGAAATTGTGGATAACACAGTCGATTGGCTTGCGGGTATGGGCTATGATCATAAAATACGCGTGGTGATTGCATTTCATAATACGTGGTTTACAGATGAGCATTATGCGAATGTTGGAATGACGCTGGATGAAGTTAAGGAGCGTTCCAAGGAGTGGATGGCAGCATTTATCAATGCGATAGAGGCTGATCCCAAAGCCAGTCAAGTGGTTTTCGGCTATGATTACCAAAATGAAGTGTGGTCTTATACCCCCAATATTGTCAGTTATATGCAGTATCTCGTGGCCAACGTGCCGGTACCTTCAGGCAAACGTGTCTTGTCGATTTCTTACAAGCAGGACGGTACTCGAAGCGATTGGGTATCCTGGTGGTCTGGTCAGCTTAGCGGGTCGTTTTTCAATTATGTGGATTTGCATTTTTATCCGGATGTTCAGTCGTATGATACCCCGAGTAATCTTAGTTCCTGGGTCAGTAAGGCACGCTCGGCGTATCCCAATGCGACGATTTATATGGGTGAATATGGTTATAAAGGCGGCGGCAGTTTTCCCGGCAATGAAGGCAGCGGCAATCTAACCGAAGATAATATGTCTTTCAATATGGTGAATCTGGCGATCAAAGCCCAATCCAAT
>JBFZBE010000212.1:0-3763 GCA_041308685.1 Phycisphaerae bacterium | reverse complement strand
AAAAAATTTAAAAATTTTTAAAATTGTTTAATTTTTTTGTCTGTGAGAATCGTTTTTCTGTAACAATTCAACAGGTTTTGGTGTGTGAAAATGAAAAAACGACGCTCTGTCATTCTGTTTGGCGGCACTTTTGACCCGATTCACAACGGCCATCTGACTGTGGCGCTGTTTGCCGGGGCGCATCTGCATGCCGATCGCATCATTTTTATTCCCGCGCGGCGCAGTCCGCACAAAAAAGATGCTCCGATTGCCGATGACGTGTCCCGACTGACGATGATTCACTTGGCGATCATGGGAAAAGGGTGTTTTGGCGTCAGCGACTGCGAGCTGACGCGGCCGGAGCCGAGCTATACGATCGATACGGTCGCGCATTTTCGTTGCGAGTATGGGCCGCAGGCGGATTTGTTCTGGCTGATCGGGGCGGATATGGTCGCCGGATTGCCGCACTGGCATCGGATCACGGAACTTTTGGCGGCCTGCCGGCTGTGCATTATGTATCGCGGCGGGATGGATAAGCCCGATTTGACCCCGTTGGTAAGTCATTTCGGCCAGGAAGCGGTCGCCCGGCTTGAAAACGATGTCCTCCCGACCCCGCTGGTGGATATCAGCAGCACCGATATCCGCACCCGCATTGCCGCCGGCCAGCCCGTTGCCGATCTTGTGCCGCCGCTGGTGCTGCATTATATCGGAAAAAATCGGCTTTATCACGGTACAACAGTCACTGACGCATCCAAATAAAAAGACAGAGGCCGGATTTCCGACCTCTGTCCTCTGTTCTCTGTCTTCTGACCTCTGTCTTAGCAGAATACGTCGTACATCATATCTTCGTAGTCCTTGACGCTGCCTTTGTCCAGACAGCAGGTGATGATTTGTCTTCCCAGCGGGTCTAAATCCGGATGCAGGAACTTTTGCAGCTCTTTTTCGAAGAACTGCTGGAGCTGCTTGGCTCCGGCCTGGTACCCTTCGATGCCGACTTCCGGCTGTGCGTCCACCTGCAAAAAGATCAACGGGATCGGCGTGCCTTCGACCTGCATCGAGTTAAAGCAGTATCCCAGCAGCGGACAGCGCGACGGCGCAAGCTGGTGCGGGTGGAACTTGGCCACGCCCCGGCGTCCCAGATACTCGCGGCTGACCCACTGCGGCATAAAGCTGACTTTCCATGCCCCGACGTGCTGGTTGGGTGTCAGAACATAGCGCACTTTGGGTGTTGCCTGAATCTGCCGCAGCAGCAGATTGGCATGATCGACGATGCGCCCGGCGGCAAACGGCCAATAGGAGCCGACACCTTCGCTGGTCATTCCCTCGGTATCGACGATGCTGGGGTTATCGTGGCCGCGCGGCGCAACCAGCCGCCACAGCCAGCCCAAGCTGGATGGCAGCACATGCAGATAGCCGGCGATGCCATAACTGGGTTTTTGTTTGGTGCATGGCGGGGTGCGGATACCGAAACTGCGGATCATCACCTCCACGGTTCCGTTGACCACATCCGGCACGAATCGCCGCGGCAAAATAACGCGGGGATTGGGACACGGCTGGCCGGGTTTATCTTCGGTGTGGTCCCAAATCAGACAGGTTGATTTCGGAACACCCTGAAGGTTTAAAAAGATCAACGGTTCTGGCGGATGGATAGTGATCGCTTCCAGATGCGGATCCGTGCCGTATTTGCGGATATGGTTGATGCGGACAAACCACGCCTGCTCAGCGTCTTTGGCCAGCAGATAGCCGGAGTCGTCCTGTCCGTTGGGCAGGCACATCGCCATATCGTCCGTCACCGGCGCAAGGCGGCAGGCCTGATTGAGCACTTGATGGCGTTTTTCGCCGGTAACGACGTTTTCGCCGAGCAGCAAACGCCCGTCTTCCTGACGATGGACGTATTCGAGCATTTCGCTTTTGCCGCCGCCGCTGGCGCCTTCGTGCATAATCGTGGTGATGTTGTCGTAGGGCGTTACGACCTGTACGGTCGAGCCGTGCAGCGTAGGCCAGTTCTCATTTTCGCCGATGCTCAGCAATACGCCGTAGATGCCTTTCTTGGCGCTGGGGCCGGGGTACAGGTTATACGAAAAGACCTCGTGCAGCCGGTCGAGCCGGTTGTGAACAACCATCTGCCGCCCGTCAAAGTGGGTATGGCGAAAGGGCGGCGCCAGATAAATGACGCTGCGGACGCGGAAATTGGCCGGTACATGCTCCGGCGAGACCATTCCCTGCAAGTCCGCCAGACCGCCGACAAAAAAGCCGGCGTTTTTCGGGGCGATCAGCATTGCGCCCTGGCCGCTGTGGGCTTCAAACGCGCCGATGGTAAACAGGGTAATCGACAGTTCCTGCCCGGTCAGCCAATCAAAGGTCTGTTTGCGCAGGGCGTCAAACGACGTACCGTAGCGGTCTTTGTAGCGCGCCTTGTCGGTTTCTTTGTCGTCGGCGATGACCATGCAGTCCGGGTCGCGGCGGCGCATATAGGATTCCAGATAATTGACCGCCAGACCGTTTTTGCACCGGTCAATCTTCGCTTCGACGACTGTGCCTTTGCCCGGCACGTCGTACGTAATCTCATAGGTGTCCGCATCCGTATTGCCCATCGCCAGTTTCAGGATGTCCTGTCTGTCTTTGGGGAATACACAGCTCGAACACCGCTCGAGAATGTGCGCGATTTGTTCGGGCAGCTCAAATTGCCGCCAATCCGTTGCAAAGTTCAGCAGTTTCATTTGTGTCGTCTCGTCTTCCTGTATTAAAGTTTATGGACATAAAAAAATCGAAACGCCTTTTATCTGAGGCCGTCCCGATAAACGCTTTACGTTGATTTATTTCGTTGTGTTCAGTTCGGCTCCCAGAGTGTGCATCAGCGTTACAAATTCGGGGAACGTTACATTCATCGCCTCGGCGGTATTGATCTCCAGCGGCGTCGGCAGCGCAAGTCCGGCCACGGCCATTGCCATCACGATGCGGTGGTCGTCGTGGCCGGTAACGGGGGCGGCCGTGAGGGTTTTTCCGCCGTGAATGACCAGCCCATCCGGCAGTTCCTCGACCTCGGCGCCGAGTTTTTTCAGCTCCGCGGCCATACAGGCGATGCGGTCGGTCTCCTTTTTGCGGGCTTGCGGAACGTTGACCAGCCGGGTCGTTCCTTCGGCAAATGCGGCCGTAACCGCCATCGCCGGCAGGGCGTCCGGCGTGCGATTCATATCGATTTCAATGCCGCGCAAGCCAGATTTCCGCACACGCACGCCGTCTTTTTCCTGTGTAAGGTCGGCACCCATCGCCTTTAAGTAGTCCGCGACCGCCTTATCCGGCTGGCTGTCGGCAAAATCCAGCCCCTGGATGAGTACATCCTGGCCGCAAAGCGCAGCCGCACACAAAAAGAAGGTCGCACTGGAAAAATCCGCCGCGATGGTTTCATCAAAGGCGGTATATTTCTGTCCACCGGGGACAAAAAACCGTTGAAGACGGTCGTTTTTATAGCGAATCTTTTGGCGATCCAGCCAATCCAGCGTCATCTGGACATAATCCGGCTCGTTGAGCAGGGGGACATCAATGTGCGTATCGCCCTCGGCCAGCGGGCAGGCCATCAATAAACTGGATAAAAACTGACTTGTAACGCACTCAATGCTTGTTTTCCCGCCGTTGAGACGGCCCGATACCGTGACCGGGGCGCATCCATTATTATAGACAGAGTTCACCGTGCCGCCGAGTTCATTGAGCGACTGAATAAGCGACCCCATCGGGCGGTTTTTGGTTTGTTTGTCGCCGGTAAATGTAACCTGCTGGCCGGAGT
>JBFZBE010000211.1:0-5288 GCA_041308685.1 Phycisphaerae bacterium | reverse complement strand
TATATCAACTCGGATGAAGCTCGTAAGCTGGCTGAACCGCTGTTGAGTGAATTCGGTAAATTAGGCATTACGACGGCTGCTCCCTCTGAAATGGAAGCAGGCAAAAGTGGTGATACATTGGCTGTTCACGACCGCTTGGTTGTTTCGGACTATCCTGAAAATATTGAACGTATTCGTCAAGTATTGGGAGAAGTTGATGTCGAGCCAATGCAGGTGCTGCTGGAGGTGACTATTATGAATGCCACCTTAACAGAGACAACCGAGTTCGGTATTGACTGGAGCAATGTCCCTGGGGTTAGTCTGACTAATGATGGTGTGAATCTTAGTGATGGAGCATTGACAATTGGTGTTTCAATCGATGATATTCAAGGGCTTGTTGAAGCAGTCGAAAACATTACTGATGTTACAATTATGGCCAACCCCAAAATATTGGCGTTAAATAAACAGGCAGGTAAGTTGACTATTGGGCGTGAGGATGGCTATCTTGATTCAACGACACAAGCATCATCTGGTTCAACAACACAGTCTGTTGCTTTCCTTGAGACAGGTACTATTCTTCATTTTCGCCCCTTCATCGGACGTGATGGGATGATTCGTATGGAACTCCAGCCCGAACAGAGCGATGGTGGTCTGACCGATGAAGTTGATGCAATATTGCCTTTTAAGAATCAGACTAAAGTTCTGACAAATGTGTTGGTTAAAGACGGACAGACAATAGTTTTGGGTGGACTTTTCCAGGAAAAGACTAATTTAGATAGAGGTCAAACACCTATACTTGGTGACATCCCCATCATAGGTGAATTGTTTAAGGATACTGTAGACCAATCGATTCGTACAGAATTGATTGTTTTAGTAACACCTCATATCATTAGTAACCCTGATCAAGTAGATGGGCAAAATCGCATGCAGGATGTTCTGCGGATGAATCATGAGATGCGTAAAAATCTCATTTGGATGAGCCGAGCCAAGATTGATGAAGACCGTTATGCCAAGGCAATCGGTCTTTATACGGATGGTGATCCCGATGCGGCACTGAGTTTACTGAACAACCCGTTTAATATAAAGCGGAACTACTTAGAGGAAATACGCTTAAAAGAACGAATTATTCGTGAAACACAGCCCGATCAGGTTCAGAACATTGAGCGAATAATGCTAAGAGCTATTGAAAAACAAGAGTCTGACAAGTGGTTTCGTCGGTAACGTAACAAGGGTATCCTGCCCGTGAAAAAAGTGCAGCAAAGACGGCTTCGGCGGGCATTGGTCCGCCGAGGCCTTTATCTCGCACGGCCAAGAGGGTCGTGATACAGGAAAGACAGAGGCAGATTATGACACACACAAACGGATTGCGTACACTTCTGGTTCTTGCGCTGGCGGTCGTCCTGACCGGTTGCGCCACCCACGAACAGAAAAAACAGGTGATGGTGGACAAGTGGGAAAAAAACACGCTTGACACCAAACTGACGATGGTCGAGGGGCTGATCGAACGCGGCCAGACCGCCGAGGCCAAAAATGTTCTGGACAAATGCCTTGCGGCCGATGCGGAATCGGCCAAAGCCCATTTTCTGATGGGACGGGTGCATTTTATCGAAAATCGCAACACGCAGGCCGTCCAGTCATTTGAGCGGGCTGTTGCGCTGGATGAAACGCTGGATGCGGCCTGGTATTACCGCGGCGGCCTGGCGTTTTTGCAGGGCGATTCGGCCATGGCCAGGGCGTATTACGAGAAAGCCCTTGCGCTCAAGCCCGCCGAGACCGAGTATGTCCTTGGAATGGCGCAATTGCTGACCCAGACCGGCGACAATCCGGCGGCGATCGCGCTGCTGGAAGGGGCACTGGCCGGCCAGCCGCGCAACCGCGACCTGCTG
Source organism: Phycisphaerae bacterium (assembly GCA_041308685.1). Lineage (GTDB taxonomy): Bacteria > Planctomycetota > Phycisphaerae > Sedimentisphaerales > Anaerohalosphaeraceae > T3Sed10-213. The sequence continues at coordinate 3,423 of JBFZBE010000211.1, read as the reverse complement.
GTGTGTATGGCCGACATCTATGGCCGCAGCGAGCAGCCGCAAAAGGCGATTGCATGTTATGAGCAGGCGCTGCTGGTTGACGGCAAAGACCAGGCGGTTTTGGAAACACTGGGGTTTGCGTATGCCGCGCAAAAAGAGTGGGACAAGGCGACGGTGCTGTTTGAGCGGCTGCTGGCGGTCGTCGGAGACAATGACCGCAAAGAGCCGGTGCTCAATACGCTGGCGATGTGCGCGATGAACGCCGGTAAGTATCCGCTGGCGATGCGCTGCTATGACAAGCTGACCGTGCTGAATCGCGACGACGCCGAGGCGTGGCTGGGGATGGCGCAGGCGGCGATGGGCGTCGATCAGTTTGACCGTGCCGCGGCCTGTGCGCAGAAGGCGCTGCAATTGAAGCCATCCTGGCCGCAGGGCTATGCGGTTTTGGGAGCGGCGCAGTACCTGCAGAAAAAGTACACCGCATCGCTGGATGCGTTTGCGCATCTGCTGACGGATGAAGAGTTCGACGGGTTTGCATGGTTTATGACCGGCCGCTGCTATGGGCGGTTAGGGCAGACCGCGCGGGCGGATGCGGCCTATAAGCAGGCCGGCGATCGCAGCGCAGAAAGCCCGCTGGTGGAACGCTTCCTGAAAGAAAAGACCGGAGCGATGTAGGGTAGGAGTCGGAAGACAGGAGTCAGAAGGTAGAGAAGAGGTTTAGCCACAGAATAACACAAATAAAACACAAATAAAAATTCTTTTAGTTAAAAAAACTTAGTGATAATTGGTGTTCATTCATGGCTAAAAATTAAATCTGTGTAATCTGCTGAACGCAGTGAAGTCCCGACCTGTCGGGATGTTTATCTGTGGCAAAAAATAAATTAGCGAAATCCGTGTTAATCCGTGGTTAACAAATCAGCGTTACAGAGCTTAGAGGACGCAAAACAGTGATAGCAGGTGTGATTGCGGGTGTGCTGGTCGGTGCGGCGTCGGTGGTTGGCGCGTGGGTGTTTGTGCGCCGACAGAAGGCCGAAACCGAACGGTGTGTGGATCGGCTGCAAAAAGACGCCGACGATCTGAAAGTCCGTCTTGAAGCCGCCCAGACGCAGCTTGGCGATATGAAGCTGTCGCTGCGGCTGATGCAGGAACGCAAAGGCGGCGCCGAACACATTCTGGACAGCATTCGCGATGCGGTGCTGGTGGTCGATGACAGGGAACGGATCGTATTGGCCAACACAGAGGCGCAGCATTTGTTTGATTTTCGCTTTGCCCCTCAAAGCCCGGCGGCCGGATCAGAGGTGCTCGGCGGCGAAGGGCTTTTGCCGCTGATCCAAAAGAGCCGCACCGGCCGGATCGCCCACGTCCGCCACGAACTTACGCTGAATCGCAGCGGCGAACCGGCGATCTTTGAAGCGGTCTTGTCCTATACCGGCGACGACAGCGGACGCGGTGGGGCGGTCGTGGCGGTGCTGCACGATATCACGCGCGACCGCGAGGCCGCACGGATGAAAAACGACTTTGTCAGCCATGTTTCGCACGAATTGAAGACCCCGCTGGCGTCGATCAATGCCTACGCCGAGATGCTGGTGGACGGCGAGGCGCAGGACGAGGCGACGCTGCATCAGTTCTGTTCGGTTATTCAGGGGCAAGCCCAGCGGCTGACGCGGCTGATTGAGGATATTCTGAATATCTCACGGATCGAATCCGGTCTTGTCAAGGTCAGCAGGTCCAATCACAGTATGGCGATGGTCATTCGCGATGCCGTCGAGATGATCAAAAGCTACGCCCAGGAAAAGAACATCACCGTCAACGCCCAGGCGCCGATACTGTACGATCAGGCGCATATCGACCGCGATATGATGTCGCAGGTGGTCATCAACCTGCTCAGCAACGCGGTCAAATACACGCCCGCCGGCGGGACTGTAACGATCCATTCGGAAGTCAATGAGTCCGATAATCGCGTGGTCGTAACCGTTTCGGATACCGGCGTGGGGATTCCGCCGGAGGCGGTTGACCATGTGTTCGATAAGTTTTATCGGGTTGAGGCCAATAATAAATATGCCAAAGGCACTGGTTTGGGGCTTAACCTGGTCAAGCAAATCGTCGAAACAGTACACGGCGGCCGCGTGTTTGTTCGCAGCGAAGTCGGCAAGGGCAGTACGTTTGGTTTTGAATTGCCCATGGCGACGGCTGAAAAAGTTAAAAGTTAAAAGTCAAATGTTAAAAGTGTGGAGTGAGAACACAGAATACAGAATACAGAACACAGAAATCAGAAAGAAGAGAATTCGACACATTAATCTGTGCAATCTGTGCAATCTGTGGTTTCTCTTTCTACAAACTACGAACTAAGAACTACGAACTACGAACTAATAAGAGATGACTATGCCCCAACAAAAAGCCCTTGTCGTCGATGACGAATTTCATATTGTCCAGGTCGTGGCCATCAAGCTGCGCAACAACGGGTTTGAGGTGCTGACCGCTGAAAACGGCGCGATCGCCTATCAACTGGCCTGTGAACACAAGCCGGACATTATTATTACCGACTATCAGATGCCGATTCTGACCGGCCTTGAGCTGATTGAAAAGCTGCGGCAAAACGCCGACACTGCCGCACTGCCGGTGGTGATGCTGACGGCGCGCGAATTTGCCATCGAAGACGATGTTCGGCAGCGGCTGCATATTTCCGCCTGCCTGAGCAAGCCGTTCAGCCCGCGTGAGGTGCTGGCAACGGTCGAGGAAGTTCTCAAACAAAAGGCCGCCGTATAAGCCGTGCGGGTGAGGATAGAACAGAGAATGACAACTCCATTGATGATAAACCAGGCAGCGACGACAGGTCTGTCGTCTTCCTGTTATGACGATCTGAACGCATTGGCCAGTCGGCTGTGCCGTTTGGGCGGAGGCCTGAGCGTCTTTGACGCCGGCGGCAAACTGCTGTTTTCCGCCGACGCCGGCGGCTGCACCGAGCCCGACGGCGGGGCGGTTCCGTTCGTATTGGAACAGGTTGCCGCATTCGGCCAGCCGGTGGTGTTTTGCGGCGCGGACGCAGAGATTCCCGCCTGCGTGTATGAGGCCGACGCCAAGACGCGGCTGGTACTGATGGGCAAAACGCCTCTTTGCGGCGATGCGGCCGCACTGGAACGTGAAAAGCAGTACGTCGCCTGGATTCTGGAAGGGTTTGCGCGCAGCTCACTGCAGGGGCGCAAGGTTCTTATGCAGATCGAAAAGATCGGCCATGAACTCAGCCAGGCCTATGAAGAGATTATCCTGCTGTACAACCTCAGCACACACATGAAGGTTTCGCAGTCCACGCCGGCCTATTTGCAGTTGGCCTGCGATGAGTTGACGCAATTGGTGCAGGTTGAAGGGATTGGCATCTTTCTGGATCGCAAACACGACGGTCGAAAAACGCTGACGCTGACGGCCGGAGCGGGCGTGATGCGCATC
>JBFZBE010000210.1:0-8673 GCA_041308685.1 Phycisphaerae bacterium | reverse complement strand
GAATCCATAACCGCTCCTATATTATCTATCTGATGTTGCACCATTTTATCCCTCTTGCCGTGCCAGAGCAAGCTCTAATCCACTAAGATTCTATGACGAACCCGGCGAACAATTGTTGAATTATTTGTTTTTTCGGGTAGAATGGGATGTTTATGTGAAATAATACCTCAAAAACAGGTTGTTTTCGGCCTGTTGCTGAAAGAGGCGAATATAATTTATATGTAAGCGATAGATGACCCCGACAACGATATCGTATGAAGACTTCAAAGACCTGATCGCCGAGCGATCGGTTGCCTATTTACGGGCGGCTGTCTTTTTGGCTCAACAGGAGGACTGCGATCACATCCTGACCCGTCCCCTGCTGGCCGAGCTGCTCAGCCACGCCTCGCAAATTGAAGAATTGCTCGACTCTTACGGCGCACGCAACAATTGCCAATGGGGGCGTTTTCGCGCATTGACCGCATCCATAAAGCTATTTTCCAATGTCAGTTACGAACTTTTGCACATCCAGCACGCCATCCCCCATTATCGGCTTTTGCCGGTGCAGCAGGATTTTTCACAATGCACCGACGATGCCCTGCGGTTTATCGAAAAAATCCTGCAGGAGGCCTCGCGCCGGCTGGTCGGCGAGGCCGAACGGCTCAAGCTGCCGATTCAGAATCGCGCCGACTGCGACGAATTTTACATCGAAAAACTGCCCGCCGGCCGCCTGCCGCACGACTTGGCGATGCGCAAAATCGAGGCCGTCTCACAGACAGTGTCGTTTTTGGCCACGGCCTTTTTGAATCTGGCCGCCGAAAGCAAGCAGGCCCTGCCCAAAAAGATGACCGATCCGCAGGAGTTTGTCTGTGCGCTGACCAGTCCGGTCAGTGAGGAAAAGCTTCGCTCGCTGGAACTGCGTTTCCACAATCTTCAGTCGCTCTACGACACCTACGTTTCGACCACCGAAACCGAGGTGCTGGACAAAGACCTGCCGGTGTTGCGCGGCCATATAAGCGTGGTGCTGCATCTCTTGCGGACAGCCAAAGACATTGCCCACTATTACGAGCGGCACGCCAGCCCCATCGCCCAAAAGATCGCGCAAGGACGCAAACGGCTGGTCGAGCCGGAAAAACTGCTGGAGCTGCTGGTCAATTATGCGATTTATTTTGCCTCGCAGTATCTGACCTGCGCGGAACTGCTGTGCCAGAATATGCTGCGGCGTTATACCGAGATCGACAAGATCGAGGTGCTTGTGCCGCAGTACCGCGGCTTTCATGTGCGCCCCTCGACGCTGGTCTCCAAGCTGGTGCTGCATTACGGCAGCGAGGTCAAGATGCATCTGGGCGATGAGCAGTACGACGCCGGCTCGCCGCTGGAGCTGTTTCGCGCCAACGAGAAAATCAACGCCATCAAACGGCGTTCCCTGGCGCAGGAAATCCTGCGGCTCAACCTTGTCCCTTCCGGCGCAACGGCCGACGACGTGCCGTCCTTTATCCGTAAAGTCATTCTCACGCTGGCCGAACACAGCAAACTGATCATCTATGAACACCCCTTGAAGATCGACGAAAAACCCATTCAGCCCGATACCCGTCTGCTGGAAATGGTTACCGACGAGATCGCCCGCCTGCAGGTGACCGGCAAGATCGATATGGGCACCAATCTGAAAGCGACATTCGTCGGCGACAAGCGTGTGCTGGCCGACATCAAGCTGCTGGCTGACAGCGGCTACGGTGAGGACAATTTCGGCAACAACATCCCCCTGCCCGAAGGATTGACCTATCTGCGAAAATAATTTTGTTTAGGATTTTGTCTGTATGGACGCAACTTTGTTTCAGCCCGAATTTTTAATCCGCATTTCCAAAGAACTCAATATCCGCCCCACACAGGTCGCCGCCGTAGCGGGTCTATTGGCCGAAGATGCAACGGTGCCGTTCATCGCCCGCTACCGCAAAGAGGCCACCGGCAGCTTGGACGAGGTCGCCATCACGCAAATCCGCGACCGGCTCATCCAACTGATCGAGCTGACCCAGCGCAAGGAAGCGATCCTCCATTCACTGACCGAGCGCGGCCTGCTGACCGACGACCTCAAAGAACAGATCGACAAGGCCGACACCATGACGGTGCTGGAGGATATCTACCTGCCCTATCGCCCCAAACGCCGCACCCGCGCGACCATCGCCAAAGAAAAAGGCCTTGCGCCGCTGGCTGATGTGCTGCTGGCGCAATCGCCGACCGTCGCTCCCGAAAAAGAAGCCGCCGCGTTTGTCGATGCCGAAAAAGGCGTTGAGGACGCCGCACAGGCGCTGGCCGGGGCGCGCGATATCCTGGCCGAGATGATCAGCGAGGACAAGACCGCCCGCGAAAAAGTCCGCGAACTGTACTTCCGTGACGCGCAGTTTGCCTGCAAAGTCATCACCGGCAAAGAAGCCGAGGGCGCCAAATACGAAAACTATTTCAATTGTCAGGAGCCGGCGATGGCCGCCCCGTCGCACCGCGTGCTGGCAATGCGCCGCGGCGAAAAAGAGGGCTTTTTGACGCTGCGCGTCATTGTACCGGACGAAAAAGCAATCGAGATACTCAATCGCCTGTTCGTCCAAAACGACAGCCCCTGCGCCAAACAGGTACAGGAGGCAATCGCCGACGGCTTTAAGCGATTGCTGGCCCCGTCCATGGAAACCGAGGTGCGGCTGGAATCCAAAAAGAAGGCCGACGAGGAGGCCATTCGCGTGTTTGCAGAAAACCTGCGACAGCTTCTGATGGCCTCGCCGCTGGGACAAAAACGCACGCTGGCCGTTGACCCCGGCTTTCGCACCGGCTGCAAGATCGCCTGGCTCGACCGACAGGGAAAAATGCTCGGCCACGATGTGATTTTCCCGCACAACGGCGATACCCGCGCCCATCAAGAAGGCCAGAAGATCGCCGCCCTCTGCAAGGCGTTCGACATCGAGGCCATCGCCATCGGCAACGGCACGGCCGGCCGTGAGACCGAAAGCTTCATCCGCGGCCTGAATCTGGACAAATCCATCGCTGTCGTGATGGTCAACGAAAGCGGCGCATCGGTCTATTCGGCCTCGGACGTCGCCCGCGAGGAGTTTCCCACCGAAGACATCACCGTGCGCGGCGCGGTCTCGATTGGCCGCCGACTGATGGATCCGCTGGCCGAACTGGTCAAGATCGACCCCAAATCCATCGGCGTCGGCCAGTACCAGCACGATGTCGATGCGACGATGCTCAAGCAGGGACTGGACGACGTGGTCGTCAGTTGCGTCAACCGCGTGGGCGTCGAGGTCAACACCGCCAGCAAGCAGCTCTTGATGTACGTCTCCGGCTTAGGCCCGCAGTTGGCGCAGAAGATCGTCGAGTACCGCAACGAAAACGGTCCGTTCGGTTCGCGTAAAGACCTGATGAACGTGCCGCGTCTGGGCGCCAAGGCCTTTGAGCAGGCGGCGGGCTTTTTGCGGATCCGCGACGCGGCCAACCCGCTGGACGCCAGCGCCGTCCACCCCGAAAGCTACACCATCGTCGAACGCATGGCCGGCGACCTGCACTGCGCGGTCAAAGACCTGATGGCCGACACCGACGTGCGCAAAAAGATCAAGCTCGAATCGTATGTTACCGACACGGTCGGCCTGCCGACGTTGACGGATATTCTGGACGAGCTGGCCAAGCCCGGCCGCGACCCGCGCGAGCAATTCGAGGTATTCAGCTTTGCCGAGGGCGTCGAAAAGATCGAAGACCTGACCGCAGGGATGAAACTACCGGGAATCGTTACCAACATCACCGCGTTCGGGGCGTTTGTCGATATCGGCGTCCATCAGGACGGGCTGGTGCATGTCAGCGAGATGGCCGACAAATTCGTCAAAGACCCCGCCGAGATCGTCAAGGTGCATCAGAAGGTCGAGGTTACGGTGATGGAGGTCGATGTCGAAAAACGCCGCATCAAGCTGTCGATGAAAAAAGTCCCCGGCAGCAAACCCGCCCCGACGCCGCGGCAGGATACGCACCCGCGCCGCAACGTCAAACGCGATGAAAAGCCCAAATCCGAACAAAAAGCCCAAACACCCCTGCCGCCGGTCAAAAAACCCGGCCGCCTCATCGACCAGTTGACGCTGGGGATGAATTGAGGGGAGAAGTCGGAAGCCGGAAGACAGAAGTCAGAATGAAGAAAAGACACCAGCGGCCAGCGTCCAGCTGTCAGCTTTTCTTCGCTATCTGCTGGATGCTGAAATCTGGCAGCTAAATTATTTCCTTATACAGCATCAGCCGTCGTTAAGCATCTTTTTTTTGCGCAGGATGTGGTGGTAATGCTGGGCGAAGCGATGTGCCTCGTCGCGAATATATTGCATCAGCTTGCGCACGGGATTGTTGGCGGGTAAGCGGAGCTCCTTGTCCCTGCCGTGAATGTACAGCAATTCCTCTTTTTTGGCGATCGACATCAAATGCGGCAGCGGCGCGGCCATCGCGGCGAATGCCTCCTCGGCGGCGTGCAGTTGGCCCAGCCCGCCGTCGATCAGCACCACATCCGGCCACAGTTCCTCGCCGGCCATCGCCCGCTTGTACCGCCGTGTTACGATCTCCTTGAGGCAGGCGTAATCGTCCACGCCGGAAACGGTTTTGATCTTGAACCGCCGATAGCCGTCCTTGAAGGGCTTTCCGTCGATAAACTGCACCAGCGAGCCGACTGTCTCGGCGCCGGCCAGATGGGCGATATCGAACCCCTCAATGATGCGAATGGGCGCCTCGGCGGCCAGCAGCGTTTGCAATTTTTCCAGCGCCTCGGCCGGATCGGATGCGAACGCCTCCGGCTGGCGGTTGCCCTCGACCGTGCCGCGTTTGTCCAGATTTTCGATCAGGCGGATGCGGTCGCGGTACTCGGCGGCGGCCTCAAAATCCAGCCGCTCGGCCGCGTCGGCCATCTGGGCGTTGAGCTGCTTGAGCGTCTTGGTACGGCCGGACTGCATAAACGCAACAAAGTCCCGAATCTGTCGGCGGTAGTCGGCTTTGCTGACCCGGTCGCCGCATGGCGCGGTGCATTGGCGGATGTTATACAAGATGCACGGGCGAAAAAACCGCCGCTTATCGTCGTCGGGGCGAATGTCCAGCGTGCAGGTGCGGAACTTGAAGATTTTCTGCAAGACCACCAGCGCCGCCCGCAGGTCGCTGACGTTGGTAAACGGCCCGAACAAACGGCTGCGGGCGTGTTGCGGATTGCGGGTGATATACACGCCGGCAAAGGCCTGCCTGGTGGTGATCTCCAGATACGGAAACGTCTTGGCATCTTTGAGGTCGGTGTTGTAAGGCGGATGGATGTCCTTGATGAGCCGTGCTTCCTGCAGGATCGCGTCCACCTCGCTGGGTGTCTGAAGATAATCGACCGAGGCCGTCTTTTCGATCATTTCGACGATCCACGGCCCGCGGCTTTCATGCAGGTTGGCGCCGGGCTGAAAATAGCTGGCCACTCGGCTGCGGAGGTTCTTGGCCTTGCCGATGTAGAGCACCTTCTCGTCGGCGTCCTTCATAAAATACAGCCCCGGCCCCGCGGGAAACCCCTTGATCGCCTCCCGGATCGCATTTAAATCAGGGACAGTCACCTATTTTCCACCTTCGGCTTTCTTAGGCCTTCAAAAAATTAGGGCAGTCACCTATTTAAAAGGACAAAAGAGTAAATGAAATGGGGACTGTCCTCGCTGTTTTGATTATCAGGGTTTTTTGGCGGGTTCGACCTGTTTTTCAACCATTCCTTTGAGAATTGTTCCCATCAGCGCATCCGTGGCCGAGCCGCCGCCTGTGACCATCACGTCGGGCGTAATCTGGATATTGTCTGTCGCTACGAGTTTCATAATCTCCAGCAAGGCCGCGTTGTCCGCCCCGACGACATCCGTAATCAGCTTGTACGCCTTGGCCTTGGCCTCAGCGACCAGAGCGATCTGTTCGGCCTCGGCCTGCGCTTTGATAATAACCTGCTTTTTTTCCTCGTCGGCAACCTTGACCGCATAAGTGGCGGTGGCCAGGCGTTTTTCTTCCTCGGCCTCCTGAACCGTGCGTTTGAGCGCCTTTTCCTTCTCGGCGGCACGCTGCTGTTCCTCAAAGGTAGCTTGTTCCTGCAGCGCGATTTCACGGTCGGTCAGCGTTTTCAGCAGCATTCCCAGGCTTTGCTCATCTCCGACGGCGCCGATGCTGACGTCCAGAATGGTAATGCCGTATTTGGACAGGTCTTCGCGCAGCATTTCCAAACTCTGATTTTGCTGGGCGGTGCGGTTTTTGACATAATCCAGCGCCTTGACCTTTTCGGCATTATTTCGAAAAACAGCTCGTACGCGAGGCGTTACGACCTTGCTCAAAATCAACTCATCCCCGCCGATCATCGCCACCGCATGCGGGGCATCTTCCGGCTCAACCTGATAGGTGATCCGCACGTCCACCGGAAACGTAAATCCGTCCTGGCTGCGCACGTCAATCGGCTGCATCGGCTGGCCTTCTTTCTTTTCTCCGGCTTCCAACTCATTGGTGTAGCTGACCTTGATTTGACGGGTGTCAATTGACGTTACCTCATAGGCCTCGGTGTTGTAAAAGTACTTGCCCTGCGACAGTGGGGTATCCCATACGCCGCGCTTGCCGATCGGCACCAGCCGCCCTTTGGTCTCCACGCGCGGGCCGACGTTGCTTTTGATGACGGCCACCTGTCCGACCTCGACATTGAGCACCGGTACGTTACGGATTTCAAACAGGGCGGTATTGATCTTGTAGTTGCCCGGCTGAAGGACGGTCAGTTGCGGTCCCTTGCAGCCCTGGCCTTCGGTCAGAAAATACCGCGCGTCGGTCATTTTGTTGGGGTTGTCCCATTCCGGGGCATAGACCGTATCCGGCGGCAGCGACTGGCCGTCTTTGGCCGTTATCAGCCCGACAAAGCCGTCCTTAATCTGCATATCCCGCTGCTTGTCGATGCGGTACATCCAGGGGAATTTCCAAAAGTGCCAGCCCGGCATCAGCAAATCGGCCTGAATGCCGTTTTCGCCGTTGACGGCGATGATCTGTCCGGCCGGCAGCTTGCGTCCGAACAGCTTTTTCTGAACGATGCCAACTTCGTCGCCGGCGATATACACCGTCGAACTCAGCGCCAAAAACAGCACGGCCAAAATAATGAAAACCAGCAGCACGCCCAGGCCTTTGAGTATGGAAAAACGCCCCATTCGCACAGGTATCCCATCCCAGTTCATTTCCGTCTTGCCCATCGTTCAATCTCCATCGAGTTGTTTGTGATTGCTCTGCATTCCATCATACCTTACAGAATACCGCATTTTCAATAAAAGACAAGTATTATCCGAAGCCGAGTTTCCCTATAACTGTTTTTTGTACAGCAGCAGCCGATAGGTTTTGAAGGCCTTAAAAATCTCTCCTGTGCGCCGGCCGCTCAGATACTTGGATCGCATCTTTTCAATCTTCCTTCGAAACACCCACATCAGCAGCCCGGACAGCATCCGATAGCGGCTTTTCATCAGTTGCACCAGCAGTTGGCTGACCGGCACGGCAACCTCTTGAACCAGCCGGTCCTCGATATCCCGGTTCGGCGCGGTTTGCTCGGTAATGTCATGATCGGTGATCAGGCCGAATGGATATGCGGCGATCACACGATTGAATCGGCTCAGATAATGGCCTCCGGAGATCGGACTTTTGTCCTGCGTATCCCGTTTGAAAACGTCGCAAATCAGCATATAACCGTTGGGGCTCAGCAGGGACAAGGTCTTCTGTATCGCCGTCTCAGGATCGATGTACTGAAAGCTCTCGCTGAACAGAATAAGATCGTACCGATTTTCGGTTTCCAACTGCTCATAAAAACACTCAAAAATCCGGCTTTTCTCCCGCAATAAGCCCCTGGCGTTTTCTGCCAAAAACGCACTGGGTGAGACACAATCGACCTTATAGCCGCAATCGGTCAGTTGTTTGGCGATCTGCCCCATACCGCAACCCACATCAAGGATCGAATGGACGCCGGAGGGGATATTGGAAAACAGAAACTTCACATAGTTGACCTGTGCGGCCGGCAGATTGGCCAAATCGACCGCAAGGTCCGCTGTCCAGTATCCGTAATGCAAATGCTCCAGTTTCAACAAATGCCGCCCGCAAATTGTAGCTATTTCAAGTCCAATTTCACGCGACACCTTTTTTTTGTCTTTTTCGATCGGATGATTCATACATTTTTGCCCTGGTAGAATAAGTATGGCCATTATATCAATGGATAAAATAACACACCTTTGGGCATAATGCAAAAATAAAAACCTTTTGCCAATTGAAATTGCGGGTTGTCCTGTTATGATGCGAGCATTGTCGGAATCAAAGAGAAACGCAAGAACGAATGCAGGAAAAATAATGCACATCGTCAGTTTAATGCATGTGCCGTTTGAGAATGCGGCCAACTTGGGTGTCTGGGCCGCCGAACGCGGCCACACCGTACAGGCCGTCCGCCTATACGCCGGACAACCCCTGCCGGCAATAGATCAAGTGGACGGGGTCTTTGTAATGGGCGGGCCGATGAACATTTACGAAGAAGACGAGCATCCGTGGCTCAACGACGAAAAGGCCTTTCTCAAATCGTGCATTGAGCAGCATAAATATGTTGTAGGCGTGTGTCTTGGCGCACAACTAATCGCCGACGTGCTGGGCGGCAAGGTAACACGCAACGCGCACAAAGAG
>JBFZBE010000209.1:0-3034 GCA_041308685.1 Phycisphaerae bacterium | reverse complement strand
CAGCGGTCAGCGTGCTGTCCAATTGTTCATCGGCCTGCTCATCCATTACCGGCTCGTCCGCCTTGGCGGCGGGGGCAGCTTTGACGGCGGGTTTTTCGCCGGCGGCGCAGGCGTGCAGCAGTTCCATCAGGTCATCCAGCTTGGCTGGACGCGCCGCGCCGCGGCCTTCCCCGATGGCCTTTTCCAGATCGGCCAGCATTCCCTTAAGCATATCGATGGAAGCGAACACCGCATCGCTGTTGGCGTCGGTCAGCATCAATTGGTCTTTGCGTGCCAGGTCCAGCAGATTTTCGGCCGCGTGTGCCAGCACGTTGATATCGGTCAGATTCAAAAAGCCCGCCATGCCCTTGATGGTATGGAACGAGCGGAATATCTGGTTGAGCACTTCGTTGTTCTTGGGGTCGTTTTCCAGCTCCAGCAGCGCCGCTTCGGCGGACTCAATATGCTCGCGCGATTCGGCGATAAAGTCCTGGATCAGCGGGATGTCATCGGCGCCGAATGCGGCGGCGGCAACCGGTGCGGGCTGGGGCGCGGCGGCCGCTTCCAGAAGCTGCTGCATCTGCGCAACCGCAGAGGCGATCGCGGCGATCTGCTGATCGGCGTCGGCGGTCGGCGTTTGCAGCAGGGCGCTGGCCCATTGCGCGGCATCCTGACCGACCTTGCCAAATGCTTTGAGCGTTTCATCGGCGTCCGATGTGGCGGCCAGTTGGCTCAATTGGCTTAAGACCGCGGCCACATCGCGCAGTTCGTCGGTGTCTTTGGCGTCCAGCAGCGTAATCTGTGCCGCGGCCTTTTCCAGCAGCTCGGTCAGTTGTTCTGTCCTGTCCATAATCCTTTTTTTCCCGTATCAATTCAGCGTCCGGTTTCCAGCGTCCGGTTGCCGGATTCCCATTCACTGCACACACCCATTTTTTATCCACAGATTACACCGATTTTCACGGATTTATTTTTTGACACAGATTAACACTGATTTCACTGATTATTCAGCTACCAGCTTTTGCTGGCCGCTGGCGGCTGGCGGCTGGGAGCTGGACGCTTTTTCTTCATTCTACATTCTACATTCTTAATTCTGTCTTCCTCATCCCATCATCGGCGGGGCCTGCTGCGGTCGGCCGATGATGCCGACGCCCGAATTGCCCAACTGTGCGCCGAATACATCGTACGCCGTTACCAGCCCCACGACCCGCCCGCTGCCGTCTGTAACCGGCAGCCCGCGCACGCTGTGCCGCAGCATCGTTTCCATCACCGTCAGCAGCGTCGCCTCAGGACGGATCGTATGCACCGGACGGCTCATAAACCACTTGACGCGAATCTGCAGCGTCGCCTCATCCAGCGGGCGCCGCCACTGGGCAAACGCCGACCGGACGTACGGACTGACCGCCGCCGCCACATCGCTGCGCGACAGAATGCCCTCGATCTGGCCTTCCTGTCCAATCAATGCATAGCCGCTGTTCTGCTGCTGCATCTGCCGCAATGCCTCTGCGATGGTGTCGTCCGGGCCAAGCCACAGCACACTCTGCTGCATCACGTTTACCGCCGTCAGCGACCAGACCTCTGCGCCGGGCAAAACGCCTGCGGCCATCGGTGCGGCCGTCAATTGGCGAATGGCCTGAGCGACCGGCCCCGGATGCGATTCGGTGGACACCGGCGCGGGTGCAGGTGCAGACGCGGCCTGGCTGACCGGCGGCGCGGCAACCTCGACAGGCGCCGGCGCAGCGGGCATTTCGTCTGTGTTTTCACTCTGTGCGGCCGCCGGCGCAGCGGGTTCGACCGGCTGCGGCTTTGCCTCGAACATCGTTTCCGGAAAGACCGCCGCGCACAAAAACTCCGGAAACGCATCGACCTTCATCTTGCACAGGACGTACCGGCAGGGCTGTTGGCCGTTCATTTGTATGCTTTTGGCCGTATCGTCCCACAACGGCCCGACAAAGGTGCCGGTCTGCTTAAAATGCTTATGGCCGGTCAGCTTTTCGCGGAAGACCCGATCCCACGAGCCGACCAGCAAGTTGCCGACTTCTTTGACGGCGTCATTGATATAGTCGGCGTCCTTGAGTGTGCCGACGCGAATGGTCTCGTTGATGCGTTTTTCCGGCAGCATCACAAACACGCCGGCCAGAATGAACAGCCCCGCCTGATCGACCAGCAAGCTGAACGCCCCATCCAGCGATCCTGTCGCCTGAACATGATTGACCGAGGCGAGCTTTTTGAACTCTTTTTTCAGGTCGTCCGGCGTGCCTTGTCCTTCGCTGTGGGCGGCGCATTGGGCGGCATTGCCGAACATTGAGACAATATCTTCACAAAAGGCGCCGAAGGCCTGATGCGTCAGCGGCGCCAGCGGAAGTTCAAGTTGTACGGCGGTTTGCGTCATACGCGTTTATTTGGCCGCCTCTCTGTACAGGAAGGTAAATTCGATGGCCTCTTGCTCATCCAGCCAGGCGCTGGCCACGACTTTGAGAGCGTTCTCGCCCAGCGCGTTGCGCATCTCACAGCCGGTAACGACCGAGGGGATCGACACCTGAATGTCGGTGTAAATATCCTGGATTCGCGTTTTGATGCTGCCCATGACCATATTGGCCACCTCGCCGATGGCGTCGCAGGTCTCGTTGAGCGACAACTCCTGATCCGGCTCCATCCCCAGCATATTCTTGGCGATGTGTTCGGCACACGCCTTGCCGACGCGGATCGACAGGCATCCTTCCAGCGTGCCCTTGAATGTGATCGATCCGAGCATCGAGTTGCCGCTGATGGTCAGGTCGGATTCCTGCTTGGAGACGAAGCTGATGGAACTGGTGATCGTCTGTCCGCTGACCTGCGGGCAGGACTTGCCGGCGGTTTCGATGTCCATAAAGATCATCGTCTCAAACACCTCGCGCGCCGCGTCGATGAGAACGTCATTGAGTGTGATTTGTTCGAGCATTGGTCGCTTCTCCTGAGCTTTTTAGTTCATAAACGGCGTTAATTTTTCCTGAAACTTTTCCGGCGTGAACGGTTTGGTGATGTAGCCGTTGGCCCCGTCGGCCATCACGCCGTTGAT
>JBFZBE010000208.1:0-3959 GCA_041308685.1 Phycisphaerae bacterium | reverse complement strand
CGCCGTTCTGGCCATATCAGGATCATTCGGAATCAACCGTTCGCAGATCGACAGCACAGCCGCCTCGGCCTCCGCTTTCAGTTCGGTGTTTTCCGCCGCTTTTTGAGCCAGTTCCAGCGATCGGGCGGTGCCCAGCGCGCCCAGCGCCGACAGCACCAGCCGCTGCTCGGAAGCGCGGTCAGTCATCCCCATCGCCTCCGCCAGCAGTTCCACCGCCTGATCTTCGGTTTTAGAGCGATCTTCCGACAGCATTCGGACATACGCCCGAAACGCCAGCACCCGCTGGGACGCATCCTGCCCTTCCGTCGCCAGCCGCTTCATATATGCAATAAACTCTGCACCGGGCCAGTCCACGATCCCGCGAAATGCGGCGTCTTTGATTAGCGGGTCGGACGCTTCAAACATCTCTTTCAAAAGGGCGACGCTGTTCTGGTCGCCAAGACGCCCCAGTACCCTTAAATAAGAGGCCTTGGCCTCCGAAGACTGCAAGCCATCCCATCGCGACAGCAGCGCTGCGGCACGCTGATTGCGGTCGGGCTGTTTTTCTGCCGTAACAATAACTGTGTTTTCAACCGCCGCCTCCGGCCGAACCGCAAGCAGCGCGGCCATACCGGGCATATCTGCAAACGTTGCCGTCGTTTGCAGCGACCGCAGCGATTCCTGCGCAATCTGGGAATGCGCACTTTGGGCTGTTTCAAACAGCAGGTCATTCAGAGACGCCGCACGCTGGCCGACAGCACGAACCAGTTCAACCGCAACCGGCTGGCTGTTTGGGTCGTTCATACATCCGCGTATCTGCGCAGCGATCGTATGGTCAATCTCCGTACCGGAAAGCCGATACAGCGCCGCCCGCGCATTTTCCTTTTCGTCGCGGTCGGACGCCTTGGCAGCAGCCGCTGCCAACGGAAAAACAGCGTCTTTGTCGCCGATCTGTCCCAGTGCAAAAGCTGCCGCCATACGCACCTGCGGCTGCTCATCCGTCAGCGCCGCAACGGCCGCTGCCGCCCCCGAAGGACTGCCGTTGACCGCCAGCGCCGTCAGCAGGATCACTTTGTCCGCCCCGTCAAGCTGTTCTGCCAATGGCAGCAGCGACTCCAGCGCAGCTTGGTCGCGGACATCAGCAACCCGCTGGATCGCCGCCTTTCGCAATTCCGGCTGATCACAGACGATCGCCTCCGGCAGCACCTGATAAAACCGCTCTGTCCGCGTCCGTGAAAGCCCAACCAATCCTGCAACACGCACCAGCGGCGGATTGTTTCCGCTGTAAAGCGACTCGTAAATCGCGCCTGCCGCATCCGTATGACCGTCCTGCGCCAAACGGTCGGCGCACAGCGCCAGCGATTCAACCGCCGCGATACGCACCTGCGGCAGCGGCGAATTTTGCAGCCGCCCAAGCACCTCGGCGGCCTGCGAATCAGCGATCATTCCCAGCGCCTTGACTGCCGCCTGCGCCAGCGCGGCATCGAACCCAACCGCCGCACGGCTCAACGCACCGACGGCCGCTTTAGAACGGCGGGCACCAAGCGAACCCATGATTGCAATCCGTGTCGAAGCATCGGCGACGGTGTTCAGCTTATCCAGCAGCGCCGCTTCCGCAGCGGGCGACGGGATGCGCTCCAATGCAATACGCCCCAAATGCTCGGTCCCGGGGTCATCCAGCAGCGCCGCCAGCGCAGGCACAGACACATCCGTTCCGATCAAACTCAACTGCCGACAGGCAAAATCCTTCACGGCAAACGCGGTATCTGTTTTCAGCAGCGGCTGCATCTGACGCTCAATTTCCAGCAGCATTGCGGCGTTGGAACCGTTCTTGCGTATAACCTCTTCCATCTCGGCCAGCGCCGCACGGCTCTTGCCCCAATCGTACTGCCCGACGGCCTCGATCAGCGCAGGCACTGCCGCCGTTGTGGACGCCGCCGCACCGCCCAGCGGCGCATCGTCGACCTTCAAGTCGCCTAAGGCATACTGAATGCCCGCCAGATAGTGCGCCAGGATGGACGGCGTCCACGTCAGATGATGATTGTGACCCAACGAGCAGTAAAACAGCCGTCCTTGGCCGACCGGTTTAATCCAACTGATGCCGGTATCGTTGTCCTCCGGCACAAGGTCATCGACAGACAGGGTCGCCGGGTCCGACATATCCAGACTCATCAGCACGCGCTGACGGTCGCGGGAGTAATACGGCGCATTCGTGCGGTAAATCTCATCGCTGATGTTGAACCCCTGCCCTTTAAACATTTGCAGCAGCGGATGATCGGGGTCATCGAGTTTAATTGCCCAGGTTCCTGGGGCATTCCACGGATGCCCCTGAAAAATCCCGCCCATCATCATCGCCGCCTCGGGCCACTCATAAAAGTTGTCCGTCGCCGCATGGATGCCGACAATCCCTTTGCCCTCCGTGATAAACTCCGTCAGCGCCGCCTTTTGATCCTCGTCAAACACCAGTTTGGTGGTATTGTTAAAACAGACCGCGTCAAACCGGCTCAGCGACTCGGCCGTGAACACCGCCATATCCTCACTGTGTTCAACCTTAAACGCGCCGGTTTTTTCGGCCATGATGTCCAGCGCTTTGGCCCAATAGGGGATACTGCTGTGTCCAAACCCTTTACTCAAGTTGAAAAAAAGCATTGTACGCGGTTTTTGCGGCGCAACAACGGGGCGATCCGGCATCGCCTCACGCATCCTGCCGATCTCTTCCTCCGTTACGGCAAACGCCGCCGCCGCCAAAACAACTATCGCCCACACACCGATCATTTTACAGTGATATGTCATAGCATCCTCTATTTTCTGTCTTCTGTTTTCTGACCTTTGTCCTCAAATCCGCCACGGGCTGCGAAAAGCACGCATCAGCATACTATTGGCCCCCGCATCGTCGGCAAATTGCTCGGTCTGCGGATTCCACCGCAGTTTGCGTCCGGTCAACATCGCAATCTCGCCCAGCAGACCGACGCTGATCGAGCGATGGGCGATTTGTGCGGGCGCAATCGTTTGACGACGCGACTTGATACACTCAATGAAATTGATATGGTGATTTTCACTCTTATAAAGGCGTCTCTCGTCAGTGCCGATCTTTTCCTGAAGAATCTCCGGCGACGAGGCATCCAGCCGCCCGCGATCCACGTGTATCCACCCTTTGTCTCCATACCAGTGAACCCCGCCGCCGTGCGGCTGCTTGCCGGCATTGGCGACGCGCATCTTAAGCCCGTTGGCGTATGTACACATAAAATCATAGGTGTAGGGCGCATCATAAATGCCATCCGAAGGATAGTCGCCCTTGCCTTCAATGGCGACCGGCCCTTCATGATCCATCCCCAGCCCCCAATGAGCAATGTCAATATGATGCCCCGCCCAGTCGGTTAACTGGCCGCCGGAATAATCCAAAATCCATCGCCAATGCCAATGGCAATCGCCATTGCCGAAATCCTGATACGGCCGCCACGGCGCCGGCCCCAGCCACATCTCCCAGTCGAATCCTTTGGGAACATTCAGCGGTTTGAATGGCCCGCCTTTGCCGCCGTCGGGAAGACCGACTTCAACATAGTCCACTTTGCCGATACGGCCATTGATGACCAATTCGCAGGCCTGATGAAAGTTACGCACGGAGCGCTGCCAACTGCCCGTCTGCCAGATGACGCTGTTGCGCTCGACCGCCTGACAAATCAGCCGCCCTTCGCCGATGGTGCGCGCCAGCGGCTTTTCGCCGTAGATATCCAGTCCCTTATCGGCACAGGCCACCGACACGATACCATGCCAATGATCGGGCAGTGCGATACTAACCGCATCCAGCGACTCTTTTTCCAGCATTTGCCGATAATCCCGATAGACACGACAATCCTGATTGCCAAACTTTTTATCAATTTCGGCTTTGGTCTCCATCGCGTGGCGCTCATCCACATCGCACACCGCCACCACCTGAACGGCCTGCTCCAACGCAAGAAATGAACTCAAATTCGCCCTGC
>JBFZBE010000207.1:0-10748 GCA_041308685.1 Phycisphaerae bacterium | reverse complement strand
ATATCGGCATTCAAAATATCATGTGCCTGCATCGCGTCAAACAGCGCCGCCGCTCGACCGACCTGCCCTTCCTGCAGATAGACTTCCGACAGGTTCCAATAGACCTGCGTCAAGGCGTCGCCCTGACAGACCTGACAGGCCTTTTCATACAGCCCGATGGCCTCCTGCGAGCGTCCCATACAATACAGCAGCGTGGCCGCATCGTTGAGGGCCTGGCCGTCCTGCGGGCGGTAGCGGAGGTATTCGACCAACTGCTCCAGCGCCGCGGCGTGTTGGCCGGCCTCGGCCAAGGCCGTCGCCTGCTCGTACATCCCTGTCAACTGCTCTGAGGTCATAAAGACTCCTTTATCAAATAGCGATAGCATCTCTCAGAGTAATTCACAGCAAATGGCGTGCCGCAACACTAAAAACAGGATTTTCGCCCAAAGAGCGAGGGGTGAGGAGGACTCTTTCAGGCAATGGGAGGTGCGCATCCACTGTGTTGCTCGACAGTGATGTCTTACTGAACGGTATAGTCCCAACGGGACGAAAGTTCGTTAGCCGGGGGCGTAAGCCCCCGGTGCGCATCCCCAAAACCTATAAAGCCCCAAAGGGGCGAAAGTTAAGTTGGCTTTTACTGCCGCCCCGTTGGGGCTTGATAGGCAGGAAAAACCATTCACCGGCGGCTTACGCCGCCGGCTAAATGACTGATCACCCCTGTCGGGGTGAAGAAAAAACGCAAAAGCCGGAAACTATTCTTACAGACCCTACTGACGGGTCACTGCCCGGTGTGTCAAGATTTCAGACAGCCGACAGCGACAGCCCGGACAGACGTACCGACCCGCCGGCGGATTGTTGAGGCCGGGGGGCTTTTTCGTAAGCCGCCAGCAGCGCATTGATCTGCGTCAACTGGCCGGACAATGGATACCGCACCTCGACAAACTGCCGGTACGATTCCGAATCGAAATCGGGTTCCATAATCCGCCGGCAGAACTCCTGCGGCGTATTAAAGAGGTAGTGCGTCGGATAAATCTCGGCCGCGCCGGGGAAGTTAAAAATCACCGGTTTTAGCCCCGCGGCCATCGCCTCCAGGATACCCATCCCCTGACTTTCGATAAAACTCGTGGAAACCACATAGTGTTTATCGGAAAGCCAGCGGTAAATATCCTTCTGGTAGCCGTCGTAGATCACGTTGTTTTTCAGTCCCAGCGCCGCGATCGAATGCTCCAGCGTCTGCTGCATCAATATATCCTGCACGGCCCCGGCGATAAAGACGCGGTACTGCGGATCGTGCTGTTTGAGGGCGGCCATGCAATGCAAGAGCAGCAGCGGATTTTTGACCATCCGCAGATTGCCGACAAAGGCGATGTTCTTGCCCGCACGACGTTCGGCAAACGGCACGGCCTCCAGCGCAACGCCGTTGGGGATCCGCACGATGGCGGTTTTTTTATGGATATCGCCGACCTGCACATTCAGCGCCTTGATTACCGATTCATTGCCGACCGTGATGAGCGTATCGACATTTTCCCAGCGGATATGCGACGGCCAGGGTTCATACGCCTCATAGCGGTGCAGGCGAATGATCGTACGGCAGCATTTGGGCAGGTTCGTGCCGATCTGGGCCAGGTTGGTCGCCCACTCAAACCACGATACATCGCTCCACAGCATCAGCGCTGCGATATCCTCGGCGGTCTTTCCATCGAACAGACGCACATTATAGCGGCGCCGCAGATACGGCAGGATGTCTTTGAGGAATGTCGCCCCATCGCCGCCGACAAAAAACGCGATCTTGGCGCGTTGCGGCCGCAATGCCTCGATCCGTCCGTCCAGTTCCGCAGCCGTCGGCAGCGCATCGCGTCCGCGGCAAAGCGTTTCCATCGCCGAGGCCGCATCGCCCTGCTGGACGAAACTGTCGGCGATCTGATGAACGATCGCCGCATCGAGCTGCCCTTCCTGCCGCATCCTCTCAAACCAGCGCATCGCACAAGACGGCTTGCCCGCGGCGGCGTAGCTTTGCGCCAGATTGCGATAGAGTCCCTCGGCGGCTGCGGCCGTCTCGACCGCCCGCAGGAAATACCGCACGGCCTTATCATATTGTCCCAGCGCCAGCAGAATACGCCCCGCATCGTTCCAGCCGCGGCCGTAATCGGGACGTTCTTTCAAAAACGCATCGATCTCGGCCAGCGCAGTGTCCGGCTGTCCGGCCTGCGCCAGTTCAAGGGCATGCAAATAGGGAACCAATGGCGTCATAAACGACGATCCCGCCGGACATTCTATTGGACAAAATCCAACAGCGACATTCGGAACATCTTGGAGGCAATATTCAGCGACATTTCATACAGCACCGAATACCGCGCCAGATCGATCGCGATCTGTGTAACATCCGCATCGTACAGCCGGCTGATCTCCTCGTCGGTGTTGGCTTTCATTTCGTCGGTAATATCGCGCAGGTTGGTCAGCGTCTGTATGCGTGCGCCGACGATCGGGAACGCCCGCACCGTCTTGGCCTCCACCTGCTGCATATCGTTGACCGACCCGGCCAGCATCTGGACAAGCTGGGCATCGGTCAGATTTTCCGAGTTGCTCAGCAAATCGCGCGCGCTGATCAGGATATTGAACAGATCGTAAGTACCAGGCACACGGATCGGCTCTTTGCCCGACTGCGTGATGCCGGACGCATCCACATACAGCACCTCGCCGGTCTGGGAGTGGATCACCGCGATGTTGTCGGCCGGCGCGGTTACATCCGTCCAGCTCAATCCGCCGTCGATCGACAATCGGTAGCTTCCCGGCGCGCCGTCCACCTCTAAAAACACATCGCCGCGTACACTGCTGGTGCCGGTTCCCGCCGCCGCCCCGGTCTGGCCGAGAAATTCGGGCGATTGGCGCGTGTCCATACGAAACAGCGAATCTCCGACCAGCAGCGCCGACAGTTCCATCCCTTTGACAACTTCGATCTTCTGTTCCTGTTGACTGCCCTGATAATTGACGCGGACAATATTGCCCAACCCATCGCGTTCGACCACATACGGCGGCATCGTGGAGTTGCTGCCGGCAAATAAATACTGCCCCATACGGTCGGTATTGCACAGCGATACCAACTGCTCGATGGCGTTGTTTAAGTCCGCCGCCAATGTGCCGCGCAATTCCGGGCTGGTCGTACCGGACATTGTCCCCGTCAGAGACGCCCGCGCCCGCGCCAGTTCGCCGCTGATGCTTTGAATGACCGATGCGCTCAAATCCAGCACACTGACCGCTTCATCCAAACGATCGAGATGCTGAGCTTTGTTGCGGCTGTTGTCCTGCATCGCCAGAATCTGGTTGGCCGACGTCGGATCGTCCGAAACACGGATGATGTTCAGCCCGGTAGCGGCCTTCTGCTGGAGCGCAGCCAACTGCGCCGAATTCTTGGCGATCGCCCAACTGGACGTTTTATGTATGGCGTCAAGGGAATAGCTCATATTTAGTTCTTAATTCATAGTTCTTAGTTCTTAGTTCTTAGTTCTTAGTTCTTAGTTCTTAGTTCTTAGTTTTTAGTGCGTAGGATGGGCTTTAGCCCATCATTTCTATCTTCTGACTTCTGACTTCTTCTCTCTACGATACCAGCGTCAATATCGTCTTTTGCGATTCAAACACCGTATTCATATACTTGGCCATCGCCTGAAACAAACGCTCATAGATCATCATCAAGCTGGCCTGCTCATTGATATCGACGCCGCTGACAACCTCACGCTGCTGGGTCAGCGCCCGCAGCACCCCGTCGGCATTCTCTGACTGCATTTGCGTTACCGAAATCTGATTTCCCAGATCGATCGCGGTCTGCCGGTAATACTCTTTGAGGGTCATCGCCCCCAGCTCCGGCAGCGCCGTTTCGGCCAGCCGCGCCAACTGCAGGGCGTTCAGGTTGTCGCTTTTTTCATAATTGCGCGACGATGCGATCCGTCGGCTGGATCCTTGAATATAGTCGCTGACATTGATACTGCTTGCGTCCGTGCCTGAAAAAAAGGTATTGATGCCGACGGCGGCCAAAAACCCTGTCGTGTCCGAATCGGCGATCGCCTCGATCTGGAACTGGTCGCCGTCGTTCAGATAGCCGGCGGACGAACCATTGACATTCAGCTTGACGCGGATGCCGTCGGCGATCTCCAGCGTTTGTCCGGGTGTGTACCCTGCTCCGATGTTGAGTGTCGCGACCGTCGCACCAGCCCCGTCGGTTACGATCAGATTCATCGACCCGTTGCCGATCGCAAATGTCTGTCCCGGAGGGGTCGTTTCGACCGCGCAGACATAATTCTGATTGACCGAGCCGGAATACACCCCGGCGATCTCAATTTGCGGCGGCGCCGATTCGGGGCCTGCACCGGCGCCGGCCAGCGGAGAAGGATTGGTCGCCGACGGGACCGTGCGCACGCCGGGAAGAAAATCGAACGTATAACCGGAGTTGGCGACGATCTGCAGCCGCCCGCCGACAAGAGCCGTGTTGTGATCCAGCCCCGGAATCGCCGCCAGCTGCACGGCCACCATATCCAGCGTATCGCCGGCGGCGATGGGTACGCGATGGCTGACTGTCTGTCCGGCGGCGTCCGTAACCCGCACATACAAATCGCCCGGTTCAACCGGCGGTTCAAACGCCGACAGATCATTGCCGGTCATTGTCCAGCCGGTCAAATTGGTAAACGACCCATCGCTTCCAACGCCCTGTATGTGCAGCCGGTTGGTCTGTGTGATCACCGTGGAGGCCAGCAGATCGAGCCGATCCTGAAGGTCTTGAATAATGGTGTTGCGCAGCTCAAACAGCCCGCCCAGCGTGCCGCCGCTGACCGTTGTATCATACTGATCGCTGCCAACCGGGCGAATCCCCAGCTTATACGTCTGGCCTTCGTTGACCAATCCGATCTCCAGCGGCGTGGTCTGGCTGCCGACCACCAGCGACACATCCGAGGCGATCACATCCACCATCCCCGTTTCGCGCAACGTCGTGCGCACACTGACCAGTTGCCCCAGTTCGGCGATCAGCTTATCGCGCTGGTCCAGTGTATTATTGGGGTCGTAGCCGCGAATTTTCTGGATATACACTTCCTGGTTGAGCTGGGCGATCTGTCCGGCAAGCAGGTTAATGCGTTCGACGGCGGACAGCGACTCGCTGTGCGTCATTTCATTCATATTCGACACAACCGTCGATAGGTTGTTCATCTGTGTTACCAGCGAGCGCGCCTTGGAGACCACCTCGCTTTGCAGGTTGACGTCATCCGGCCGCACGGACAAATTATGGAAGGACGCGAAAAACTCATCCAGTGCCGTGCTGACGCCGCTGGTAGTCAGTTCGCCGAATGCACTTTCGATCGTCCGCAGCATCTCCAGACGGCGGTTCATCTGCGACAGCGACGATTGCTGACGCATAATCTCCGATTCCAGCACCGTATCGATCTTGCGCAGCACAATGCCGTTTTCAACGCCCTGGCCAATCTTGATACCGTAGCTGTGCGCTTCCCGCGCCGGAAGCAGATTGATCTCCTGGCGGTGATAGCCCTCCGTGGCGGCGTTAGCAATATTATTGCCGATGATGGTCAGCGCTTTTTGCGCCGCCTGAATGCCGCTGATGCCTATTTCATATCCTGCCATCGCAAGACGCTCCGTCGGATTAGTATTTCAGGTTGACAAGCCCGCGGTGCATATCCACGCGGTTTTGTCCCTGTGCAGTATAGGTTACGGTTTGGCTGCTGCGTCCCAGAATCGCCTCCAGCAGCTGCCGATTGCAGCGGGCGCATTCCCGCAGAAGCATTTCGGCGGCCGTATGCTCTGTCTGAACCCGCCGCGTCAGCTCCAGTAAAAGCTGCTGTTTTTGCCGCACAACCTCACGCGGCTGGGCATCCAGCACCCCGCACAGCCGCGTCAGATTGACCGGCTCATCCAGCCCGAAGGCCGACGCCAGCCGGCGCCCCAGACGAAGCTGAATCGCATCCAGTTCCTGACCGGCCGCATTGTCGATGCGCACCTGATCGAACAATTCGCTCAGCGCCGGCTCATCCCGGCGGATCACCGCCGCACGCAGCGCATCCAGCCGTGCCAGCGTCTGCCGCTGGCCGTCGATCCGCATCTCCAGAAACGCCGCCAGTTCTTCGAGCAGCGCATCCCTGTCTGTGTCATTGGGTGTCATAAGCGTTCATCCAAAACCATCCCATCAGCGGGGTATTTTTCCAGATCAATCCCTTGCTGGCCGGCCAGCCCTTCGTAGAGCGACTTCCACACTCCGAATCCGCCCTGCCGGCCGATCGCATCGGTCATAAACGACCAGTACATACTGTTGACCTGTTCGCCCGATTCGTCTTCTTCGTCCAGCGAACTGTAATCGACGGTCTCTTTCATCTGCTTGACCACCTGATGCAGCAGCACCGTCTCAAACTGCCGGGCGACCGATTTAAGCCCTTCGGCGGTTTTGGCATCGTCCCGCCCCGCGGCCGGATCAAGCGATTTGGACGTCAGCTCTGTCGGCGGTACAAATGATTTCAGTAAAAGTTTTGAAATATCCATCGTTCTATTCTATAAAACAGCCCGGCCAAAGGCCGACTCCTGAATTTTTCATTTTGCCTTTTGATTTTTACCTTTTATTTCTACATCATTTCCAGCCGTGCCTGCAAAGCCCCGGCACGATGCAGGGCGTCAAAGATCGCGATCAGATCGCGCGGCGACGCCCCGATGGCGTTCAGCGCCGCGGCCAGTTCCTCAACCGTTACCGCGCGCGGCACGCGGATCAGCGCGCCTTCACGCTCCTCGATCGCCACGGCGGTATCGTCGGTGATCGCCGTCGTTGCCCCGTCCGTAAAAGGTGTATTCGGCTGGGATACATTCTTTTGTTCCTTGACCTTGACAACCAGACTGCCCTGTGCGACCGCCGTTTCCGAGATGCTCACGTTGCCGCCGACGACGATCGTGCCGGTGCGTTCGTTGATGACCACCACCGCCGGCACATCCACATCGACGCGGAGCTGCATTAATTGATCGACAAACTGCACCGTCTGTTCCGGCCCAACCCCTTCGGGCAGCCGCACCCGCACGGTTCCGGGGTCCTGCGCAAACGCACACCCCGGATGCAGATTATCGACTGCCAAACGAATGCGCTCGGCCGTCGTAAAATTGTTGTGCCGCACCCGCAGCGTAACAAACTGTTCCTGTCCAACGGCTTCGACAAAACGCGACAGCATCGCCCGTTCCACATTGGCTCCATTGGGAATACGGCCGACGGTCGGATGATTTTTGGAGACCTTGCTGCCGGTCTTGCCCTCGATGGACCAGGAGTTGGTCGAGATCGCCGCCACCCGCGCGACCGCATACACCTCGCCGTCCAGCCCTTTTAATTCCGTTGCCAGCAGCATTCCCCCCTGCAAGCTCTTGGAATCGCCCATCGCCGAGATGGTGATGTCCAGCGTTGCCCCTTCCCGATCCCAAGGCCCCAGCTCGGCTGTTACCATCACGATCGCAATGTTGGCCGATTTGAGATCATCGGGCGAAAACGTTACCCCCGCCTCACGCCGCAGCAAACTGGTCAGCATCTGAGCGCTGGGCAGGGAACTGTCGCCGGAGCCGTTCAGGCCGACCACCAGACCGGTTCCCATCAGCGGGTTGCTGCGGATGCCGTGGATATCCACCACATCGCCGATCCGCGCCGCCTGCACACCCGCCACCGTCAGCAGCACAAGTCCAATTGTCCATTTTGTTATAATATCGATTACCATCTCATTCTATATTCTATATTCTGTGTTCTGTGTTCTGAATTCTTCCCCTTAGAACGGCCAGATTTTATCCATAAACTTGCCGAACCAGCCCGGATTGTTGTAGTCGGCGCTGACGCCCTTGCTCAAGGCGACCATCTGGAAGTTGGCCACTTTCTGGCTGCTGATGTTGTTTCCAAAGGCAATGTCGCTTGGACGCACGATACCGCTGACCTGAATGGTTTGTTTGTCGCCGTTGATGTCGCGGCTGCGTGTGCCGATCACCACCAGATTGCCGTTGGGATGGATATCAACCACCACAACCGTGATCTGATCCTCGATCGAACGCTCATCCTTGTAGTCGCTCTTGCCGCTCAAGCTCTTGTCGGAATTGAGGTTGACATTGACCTCCGGCACGGTAGGCAGAACATGCTCGATGCTGATATCCTTTTCGCCGATGCCGAGTTTGTGGCTGTTGGTGCGCGACAGGTCGCGTTTGGTTTTGTTATCAACCTTGTGTTCTTCGCTGATGACGATCGTCAATAAATCTCCGATCTGATTGGCCTTGTCATCGGCATAGACGGCCTTGCTGGTCGGGCCGCGTTTGGCCCAGATCGAATCGCCGCAACTGACCGCCGTCAGCGCCACAGTCAGCAGCAGCATGGTATAAATATGTTTTATATTGCGCATTGTCATACTCCATTCACCCATTGGCCAAAGCCAACGCTATTTTCTGTCTTCTGACTCCTGACTTCTGTCTTCTATTTCTAAAACACCGGCTCGACGCTTCCGTCCGGCATCACACGGCACGCAATAACCCGCTCGTCGGGACGCTGACCGCGCCGTACACGGATCACCTGTCCGGCTGCGCCGTCATCCAGCGCCTCGCCCATCGCCGAGACAAACAGAAGACCGTTGTCCACCCGCACCAAAACCGCCTGACGTTTTTGCACCACCATCACCGGCTGAGGCGCCTGCAATATCGCCTCGGTAAGAACCCCATTGACGGCGATCCGCTGCTTGGTCGTCATCCCGTAAGGAACAGCCCAGCCCTGCGGCTCCGGCTGGTCGCTCTGTGCGGTCTCTACGCGGATGTTTTCGCTGGTCAGCGCCGCACCGGCCGGCAGCTCGGCGACCGCAACAATCCGCCGCACCGCATACCGCACCGTGAAAAAGACATCCTGATGGCTGACTGCCTTGCCGTTTTGTAAAATCGCCACCCGCACCCGCCGCACGCCGCCGCTCTGCGCCGCATCGTCGGTTACGGTCATCTCCGCCGCCCCGCCCGCGGCGGCCAGCACCACCTGCTGCGGCGGCCGAATGACAGCCGCTGTCACACCTTTGACGCCGGCCAATTGACCGTCCAGATACCGCTGGGCGCAGGCGATAATGCTGTCCGCCGACAGCGTTACCTCATTGCGGCCGATCTGCACGGCCTGTGCGCCGAGAATCTGCACCTGTTGGGCACGAATCCCCGCCGAGGCCAGCCGGCTCAAAATCGTCGTTCGATCCACCGTCAGCGTCTGCCCTTCGGCGGAAAATGTCCCCAACGCCAATTCCTGTGCTTTGGCCACCAACACAGGGTCGCCCATCAATATACCCACCTTGCCCAGCAACACAGTCGTGCTTTCAAGCTGTTTTTCCTCCGGCAGATAAATCCGCAGCGGCTTATCCGCCGCCGCCTGCATCGCTGACAGCAGTGTAAAGACAAGCATAAAATGTGATCTAAAACGCATTTTGATTCCTTATCTGACATCTGCAAACGACGGAATACAACTTAAAATCGTCATTCGTCATTCGTCAATTGTCATTACCTCACCAACTGGTTGAGCTGCTGGAGCATATTATCACCGGTTCGGATGGTGCGGGAATTGATTTCATACGCCCGCTGAGCGGTGATCAGATTGACCAGCTCGGTTACCATCTGCACATTGGATTTTTCCAGATAATTGGACAGCAGTTCACCGAAACCATTCTGTCCCGGCGTACCGGCGATGGCCGCACCGCTGGCCTCCGTTTCACGGTACAGGTTGCTGCCTTCGCCGCTCAGCCCCGCCGCGTTGGGAAACCGGTATGTCTGGATCGTCCCGACGACCTGGGTGCCGCCGGGCGTTTCAACGCTGACTGTCCCGTCCACGGCGATATCAACCCCCGTAGCATCCTGCGGGATCGTGATCGTCGGGCTGATCGGATAGCCGCTGGCATTGACGATCGTGCCGTTGGCGTCCCGCTGAAACGACCCGTCGCGCGTATAGCGCAGTTCGCCGCTGGGCAGCGTCACCTGAAAAAAACCGTCTCCCTGGATCGCCACATCCAGCGGGTTGCGGGTGCTCTGCATATCGCCGACGCCAAACGACCGCGTCGTGGAGGCGGTTTTGACGCCGCTGCCGACCTCAACGCCGCTGGGCGCCGTTACGCCCGAGGACACCTCGCGGCTGGCCTCGCGCATCTTGACATACAGCAGGTCCTGAAAATTGACATTGACCCGCTTATAGCCGTTTGTATTGACGTTGGCCAGGTTGTTGGCGATGACATCCACCATCGTCTGCTGGGCGTCCATTCCTGTCGCCGCCGTCGAAAATGCTCGTAACATAATTCTGACTCCTGACTTCTGACTTCTGTCTTCTATTTACGCCTTGGCCACATCCAGCAGCGACGTGTTGTTTTCGCTGCGTTTGCGCATCACGTTGATGTTCGATTCATACAGACGCGACAAGCTCATCAAGCCGGTCAGTTCCTGCATCGGCTGCACGTTGGAATGCTCCTGACAGCCCTGCCGCATCTTGGTCTTGGGGGCCTTGACCGGGCTGATATCCAAAGGCGCCCGAAAACAGCCGTAGCCCGCGGGGATCAGCTCATTGAGCGAGCCCTCAAACTCGACGATTTTGATCTTACCCAACTGCGCCTCTCCGGCGCGCACGGTGCCGTCGGCGTCGATCTGTATCTGGTTTTCGCCGACGGTGCGCGGAATGACGATTGGCCCGTTCTGCCCGGCGACCATCCGCCCGCCGGCATCCACCAATTGACTGAGGATGTTGATCGACAGCGAACCGTTGCGGG
>JBFZBE010000206.1:0-2846 GCA_041308685.1 Phycisphaerae bacterium | reverse complement strand
TTTGTGCGCTGGCGACAGGGCTGATCGTGGATCGGTTGGTCTTTGCCGATGGGTTTGATTTTGCGGCGCACTGCCCGCATACCGAGCTGCTTTCCGGCGGGATGGAGAACCTGTCGGCGATTGTGCTGCTGGGTGTGCTGGGCGTTGGCATTTATCGCAAGTATCTTCGCCCCAAGCCCGCAAACGGCGCACATCAATAGGTAAACAGGTCGCCGAGGGTGTAGTTCTGTTCGGCGGCGGCGTTCAGGGCGCGGACAATTTTGAGTTGTACATTGCGGCTCAGGCGTCTGCCTTTGCAGGCGCGCGAGACCATCTTGTGGGTGATCTGCTCGGTCGAGGCCGCCACAATGTTGTGCGGCTTGAGCGTGTGCTTTTCCATGAGTTTAACAATCGGCTGCTCGCCGAGGTCGCGTTCGATTTCATTGGGCATAGTAATTGTCCTCTTGCCAATGCAGGGGGTTATTGGCAATGTATTCACGGATGAGATTTAAGTCGTGATCGTTGCGGATGATGTGTTCATAATAGTTGCGCTGCCACAGTTTTCCGTTGAAGGGCGGCCAGGTTTTTTGTTTGACGCCGCGGATATAGTCATTCGTCGTCATGGTCTTGAACCATTGTACCACTGTTTGCAAGTGTGTTCCTTTATTTTCGCCGGGTACAGGAATTGGCAATGCCCGTAGGGGCGAACCTGCGTGTTCGCCCTTTTTGTGCGTTGAGGGTTCTGTCTGAATCCCAGGGCAGACACATAGGTCTGCCCCTACGGTGGATGGGGATTTGGGTTTGCCGATGTTGACAACAATAAAATGCAGATGATTGGGCATACAGACAAATGCGTCACAATGAATACCGGGGAATTTGTATTCCAATTCATTATACCACGTTGTTATCATTTGTCCGGCCGGATTTAATTTTATTTGACCATCGATGATGTCTCCGAACAGGCGGATATTGGCTTCCACGCACAGCGTTACATAATATGCACCCACAGACGCGTAATCATAACCCTTGAATCGGATTGAACGGCGATGATGAATATCAGGGTTATATCTCATCGTTACAGTGTCCTTTGGTTTTGATATTAACGTAGGGGCGAACCTGCGTGTTCGCCCTCTTGCGCGTCGAATAACAGTTCTGTGATGAATGCCATACGCGCGACTCAGGGCAGACACGCAGGTCTGCCCCTACGGGTGATTTTTTCGGAATGGTTTCGATAAAAATGCCTTGATGGAT
The DNA here is from genome assembly GCA_041308685.1 of Phycisphaerae bacterium. Taxonomy (GTDB): domain Bacteria; phylum Planctomycetota; class Phycisphaerae; order Sedimentisphaerales; family Anaerohalosphaeraceae; genus T3Sed10-213. The sequence goes on along the minus strand of JBFZBE010000206.1, from coordinate 1,616 downwards.
TTTGCGGTGTCGGTGAGGAGAAAGACGCCTTTGGCGCCGGTGTGATAGACGGCCGAGGCGGTGGTTGTGCCGGCGTCATAGACGCTTTGGCCGGCGGCGGTTGCGGCGCGGACGGGGGTGCGGACAAAGCTGGTCAGGATGCCGCCCGTTTCGTCGATGGCGTCGGCGACTTGATTGCCGACCTCGGCGGCGGCGCTGCCGGCGCGATGGCGCACACCCTGCCAGACATCCTTAAAGAAAATGTCCTTGACATCGTTGTAAAAATCGCCGACATGCCCCAGCAAATGCCGTTTGGCCTCGGCGGCGTTCCAGCCCTTAAACGCCCGGCAGCGATCCATCGCGGCGTGTCCGGCGATGGTGGTCATAAACCCCGCCCCGATGCCTTGGGCGATGTCGTCGATAAATCGCCCGATGCCCGGCACGCGCGAGCCCAGCCCTTCGATGAGGTTCTTGCCCATATTGATATAGTTGACCGTGGCGATGACGTTGAGGATGTCCAGCAGAATCCGGCTTTGCTCGGCCAGGGCGGGGCGGGCGTTGTAGATGCGGATGATGCGCACGGTCATCACGATATTGCGGTAGATGACGATGAACAGGTCGGCGGATTTGTAGGGGCTCAGCGTAACGCCGACCATGATGTCGCGCATCGAGTCGCGCACTTGTTTGGCGGCCAGTTGGTCGATCTCGGCCAGCGTCGGACGGATCGCGCGTTCTTCGACGACCTCGATGACCGCCCGCATCGCCTCCAGCGTCGGATTGGCGGCCAGCGTCTGTTCGATCTGGTTCAGCGCGGTCTGGATGTGCAGGTGTTTTTCGTCCGAAACGGCGGTGTTGATGGTCAGCCGCTCCAGAAACCGCCGCAGGTACTGCAGGTATTTTTTGAGCTGACGCGGCGCGGCCAGCGTGCAGTCGGCGATGGCCGGCGGACGCAGCGCCCGCGGCACAGCCGCCAGATTGACCCACAAATACCACCCCAGCCAGCCGACCGCGGCCGCAATAACCAGCAAAAACAGATACCCTGCCGCCGGATGCAGCCCCCGCAGCGTCTGATACGCCCGCACGACCTCGATAAAGGCAAAAAACGCCAAAAACACCCCGACCGCCGTGACCACGGCGCGGATAATCCGAAACCAGTGTTTGAGCATACGCTGTTTCCTTTCTGATTGCCGACTCGATAGGCCGATAATACCCGAAAATCGCGCCAAAGTCAATTTTGTATTGCGTGTATGATATACCTATGTTCCCATGCAGGACAATATCGACAATATTCAGTTTGCCCATCGCCCGCAGACGCCGTATAATGACTACGGCTATGACACGCTCGACCGGGTGGATCGGGCGGATTATCTCGTGGGTCTGCTTTCGGAATACGAGACGTTTGGGATGGATAACTTGGGCAATCGCACAACAGTCCGGCAGCGCAGCGGGGCCAATCAGGTCTATACCTCGGCCGCGCCGAACCTGACCAACCGCTACACGGCCGTCGGCGGCCAGTCGCTGGCCTACGACGCCGCGGGCAACCTCACCCAAGACCCCAACGGCTACCATTACGTCTATGACTACGAGAACCGGATCACCCGCATCTACAAACTCTCCGGCCAGACCGAAATCGACGT
>JBFZBE010000205.1:0-2548 GCA_041308685.1 Phycisphaerae bacterium | reverse complement strand
AAATTATACCGCCGAAAACAGCCAACGCAACCGGTTTGTGCCAAAACAACAGGAATGGCTCGCCGTCTTTTGCCCGCTTTGTCCGATAAAATTGCCTGTATTGACACTACAATTGGATATTTAAGCAATTCACTTGAAAACGCTTTTTTAGGGATTGTTTGAGTTGCATTTTCGGCCAAAATATTGTATAATGCGGCCAGTACACAGTGTTTGCAGGTGTGTTCAGACGCTGTCGCACATCATCGGGGATGGATTTGGAAAGAATCGTTTTGCAGTATTCAATAGCGCTTTGAGAATGACTTGTTCAGAAAGGCATATTGTGGATAAAAGGGTTCTTTTATTTGCGGCAGTCTTACTTTGCTTGACGGTCGGGCAAACCGTTTACCTGGCCGGTGCGCAGATTCTGCCGGATTCCAAGACCGCATCGCAGCAAAAGCTCGAAGCGCTGGAAGCCCAGGCCCAAACACCCCAGACAGCGCAGCCCGATGCAGCGACGGAGCTGGCTGTCGAAGATACAACGCCCCGCTTTGACATCGCGCAAATCCAGATCACCGGTAACACGCTGATCGCCGCCGACGTTTTACTGGGCGGCGTTCCCGACACCTATCATACGACTGCGCCTGCCGTCGAGGCCGCGTATGACCTGCGCCCCGTCAAGGCGGTCATTGCCGCGCCCGGTGCGCCCGTGTCCATCTCGGCGCGCACGATTCAGGGCTTTACGCAATACCTGCTCAACGTCTATCAGATGCGCCATTATGCGGGCGTTTATGTCTATGTACCCGCCGAGGCCTTTGAGACCGGCAAGGAACTGGAACAGGGCATCTTGCCCATCCGTATTCTGGAAGCACAGGTCGGCGCGGTCGGGACGGCCTATTATGATGTGGACAACCAGCCCGTCGAAAAGGGCTATCTGCGGCGCGACGTGCTGGAAAAATGGTCGCCCGTCAAGCCCGGCAAGCCCATCAACCGCCGCAAGCTGGATGAGTACCTCAACCTGCTCAACCTCAACCCTGACCGCTACGCGGCGGCGGCGATCGCTCAGGGCGAACAAGCGGACACGCTGAAGGTCGATTACAAGCTCTATGAGGCCAACCCCTGGCATTTCTTTACGCAGATCGATAACGCCGGCACCGAGGATACGCAGTGGACGCCCAAGTTCGGCTTGATCAACACCAACCTGTTCGGCTATGACGACAAGCTGACGATCGTTTACCAGGCCGTGCCGGATAAGACCTTTGACGAGGAATACGCCGTGTACGGCAGTTATGACTTTCCGCTGTTTACGCCCCGGCTGCGGCTGAACGTCTTCGGCGGCCACAACGAGTTTGACATTACCGGCGGCCAGAACATCACCTTCATCGGCCGCGGCAGCTTCGGAGGCGCGACACTGCGCTACAACCTGTTTCAGTACGACAAGTGGTTCTTCGACCTGACCGGCACGATCACGCACGACCAGACCAAGACCACACCGTCGCTGTTCCCGGAGTTTTTGACCAGCGATGTGCATCTGACGATGGGCGGCTTTGGCGCACAGCTCTACCGTACCGACGACAAAACCGATACGCTGCTGAGCGTAACACGCCTGGAAACGCTGGACGGCTCGCCGCAGGAGGATTTTGCCCTGGCGCGCACCAACAGCCGGCGCGATTTTGTGCTGTATAACGCAACCGCCCGCCACAGCCGTTATCTGGACAATGACAAAGTGCAGCGCGCCACCGGCGCATTTCAGTATATCGACGCCGACGAGCGCATCGCCCCGTCCAAAATGACCTCCTTCGGCGGGATGTACACCGTCCGCGGCTACGACGAATACGAGATCATCGCCGACGGCGGCATTCTGGCCTCGCTGCAATACGAATACGACATCATCCGTAAAATGCGCGTCAGCGCTTATGACAAAGGCACAGCCGATGATCGGCTGCAAAAACCGTTTATCCGCAAGATCGCCCCGCTGGTGTTCTGCGATTACGGGCAGGCGCGCATCAAAGACGCGCTGGCGGCCGAACACAGCGATCAGGAATTGGCGTCTATCGGCGGCGGTTTTATCGTCGAGCTGACCGAGCACTTCACCGGCACGGTCTATTACGGCCATCCGTTGATTGAAACTGAAAACACCCGCCCTGGCAAAGGGCGGCTGAATGCGGGATTGTTGTTCCGCTGGTAAACTTTTTTGGGGGATACAAAGATGAAGAAAATGACAGCACATTTAACGTTTGGTTTACTGAAAAAGGCCACCGCGTGCCTATCCGTCTTTTTGATGGTTTCTGCGCCGACGCTGGCGATCAATCCGGGGGATGTCGTGAACAATCCCAACGGCGCCGGCGTGACCAAGATCGGCAACACCACCACGGTGGACGTACTCGGCAATAAGAGCATCATCGAGTGGTCGAACTTCAACACCGCCGCGGCCGAGACGCTCAATTTCACCGGCAACGGCGGGGCGAAATTCGCCGTGCTCAACCGCGTGCTCAGCGGCACTTATACGCAGTTTGACGGCACGCTCAACGCCGCGCAGGGGCATATCATTGTAGTCAACCCCAACGGCGTT
>JBFZBE010000204.1:0-3319 GCA_041308685.1 Phycisphaerae bacterium | reverse complement strand
TGTGCGGGCAAATTTCTTTTCCAATTTTCGGCCAAGCCGTTGTGCCAGCACCTCGCCCCGGCTGCGCAGGCCGATGATCGCCAAATCCAATTCCGGCTTCAGATCGGCCGCAATCGTCTCGAAAAGGCGATCAACTGTCGCGGTGATTTGTTCTGAGTTGAGCAGTATTTTCATAATTAAAGGTCTGGTTTAATAAGTTTTTATTTTCCAGCCAAAATTCCGGTTTTCGGCTCAAACCCCAAGCCAAAACGGAGTATAACCGCCTCCCGCAGTGAAAGCAACTGTCAACCCGCCATGCGGCTATTTTCTAATTGCCGGAGTGATGATTTTCGGCTTGCTTTCCCACTCAAAAACCTTTACATTTTCCACAACTAACTGTTTTCGAGGGAGATTTAGAATGAAGTATATCTTGTTTTGTATCGTCGTTCTGGCCGTCAGTGCCACCGCCGATGAACCCGCCTCTATCCCGCAAGACACCTTCGGCAGCGCAACAGTTTGCCGCGTCTGTCAGGTGGCTGACGATGGCGCACTGATCTGCGATCTTGCCGATCTGCCGCCGCTGATCGGCAAAAACATCCCGGTTTATCTGGCCGATGTGGAGTTTGCCGCCGACAGCGCGATCAGCCAAAGCGTCATGGCCTTCATTCGCCAGGCCGTCAAGCCCGATGCCGAGGGCAAGTTACCCGTTATCCAGCTTAGCGGCATTCGACGCGGACAGACCTTCAGCATTATCGCCAAGATAGCCATCAATGGCAAAGATTTGACCGAAATGCTGATCGAAAAAGGACTCGCCCAGCGGGTTGTCATCCTCGACCCTGCTGCCGAACTGCACGCCCCCAACCGCTCCGCCGCGGCATCGCCCGGGGCGGCCAAACCGCAACTGCCGTCCACGGCGGGTTTTGTCGCCTCCAAGACCAGCAAGGTCTTTCATCGGCCGGACTGCCGCTTTGCCAAACAGATGGACCCGGCCAAATCCCTGACCTTCCGCAGTCGGCAGGAGGCCGAACAAAACGGACGACGCCCCTGCAAAACCTGCAATCCCTGATTGGCCGATTGCCGCACAGAAAAGTCGGCATTTGCCCGATCTCACGCAAAAAAGATTGACTTGGTTTGTCCGTTCGGATACCATATACTTTTAGCCACCTTAATATAATAATTATGAGGTCTTATGGCGGACAAGAAAGAAGAATGCGGGATTTTCGGCATATTCGGCGATCCCGAGGCAGTTCATAAAACGTATTTTGCATTACACAGTCTTCAGCACCGCGGTCAGGAATCGGCGGGCATCGCCAGCAGCGACGGCGATTATATCAACTGCTACACCGGAATGGGTCAGGTCGGGCGGGTGTTCCGCGCCGGCCGGGGCATTCTGGAGCGGCTGGATAATCCCATCGCCATCGGCCATGTGCGGTATTCGACGACCGGCTCGGCCAACCCGTGCAATGCCCAGCCGTTTATGAGCGAATACTCGCGCGGCCAGATCGCCGTTGCCCACAACGGCAACCTCATCAATGCCTCGCTGCTGCGGGACGAGTATGAGGCATACGGCAATATCTTCAAATCGACCAACGACACCGAGATCATCGTCCATCTGATGGCCAAGCCCACGCACGTCAGCAAGCCCGACCCGCTGGGGCATGTGCTGAATCACTTGCAGGGGGCGTATTCGCTGCTGTTTTTGTTCCCCGACCGCATCGAGGCGGCGCGCGACCCGTTCGGCATTCGTCCGCTGTGTATCGGTCGCACGGCCGGCGGGGCATACTGTTTTGCCAGCGAGACTTGCGCCTTGGACGCCATCGACGCCGGCTACATCCGCGATGTCGAGCCGGGCGAGATCGTTACCGTGGACAAAACCGGCATCTCCAGCCGTTATTTTGTAACACCCGGCACGATCACGCCGGCACACTGTATTTTTGAACATGTCTATTTTGCCAAGCAGAGCAGTATGATCTTCGGCGAAAATGTCCATGAGCTGCGCAAACGCTGCGGCCGACGGCTGGCGCAGGAACACCCCGTCGCCGCCGATGTGGTCATCCCGATCCCGGACTCCGGCACCTCGGCGGCCATCGGCTATGCCCATGAAAGTGGTATCCCGTTTGATATGGGTTTTGTCCGCAGCCACTACATCGGCCGCACGTTCATCGCCCCGTCGCAGCACATGCGCGATTTGGCGGTCAAGCTCAAGCTGACGGTCGTAAAGAACTCCGTACAGCATAAACGGGTCGTCGTTGTGGACGATTCGGTTGTGCGCGGCACGACTACCCGCGGCAAGGTCCGCTCGCTGCGTCAGGCCGGTGCCAAAGAAGTGCACATGCGCGTCGCCTGCCCGCCTGTCAAGCACCCCTGTTTCTACGGCGTGGACTTTCCAACGTATGAAGAACTGCTGGCCAACCAGAAAAAAAACCTTGAAGAAATTCGAAAATACCTTGAAGTGGACAGCATCGGCTATCTGTCGCTCGATGGACTGCTGGCCAGCGCATCGCTGCCGGCCGACCATTACTGCACCGCCTGCTGGAGCGGCCATTACCGTATTCCCGTCAGCACCGTCGTCAATAAGTTTTCGATGGAGCGGCATCAAATGAACCTCTTTGATGATGTAGAACTCTAATCTTATGGCCAAGAAAAAAAACATCAGCTATGCACAATCCGGCGTCAGCATCGATGCCAATGACGATATGGTCGGCCGTATCGCCAAAAGCTTGCACTCGACCTACAGCCCGCGCGTCATCCGGCTGGACAACGGTTTTGCCGGCTTGTTTCGGCTGGATTCGGACGCCAAGGCCTTTAAGCGCAACTACAAAAAGCCCGTGCTGGTTGCCTGCACCGACGGCGTCGGCACCAAAATCCTGATCGCTCAAAAGGCCGGCGTGTTCGGCACCATCGGCATCGACCTGGTGGCGATGAGTGTCAATGATATGCTCGTGCAGGGCGCCGAACCGCTGTTCTTTTTGGATTATCTGGCGATCCACAAACTCGACCCGGCCAACATCGCCGCGATGGTCGAAAGCATCGCCGAGGGCTGCCGCATCGCCGATTGCGCGTTGATCGGCGGCGAAACCGCCGAGATGCCCGACATCTACGGCAAGGGCGAATACGATCTGGCCGGGTTTTCCGTCGGCGTAGTCGAACGCGACCGCGTCATCACCGGCGATAACGTCAAACGGGGCGATGTGATCCTGGGGCTTGGCTCCAGCGGCATCCACAGCAACGGTTATTCGCTGGTGCGGCACATCTGCTTTAAGCAGGAAAAACTCAAACTGGACGCAACGTTCAAAGAACTTGGCGGCCAAACGCTGGGCAGCGTCTTATTGGAGCCGAC
>JBFZBE010000203.1:0-8167 GCA_041308685.1 Phycisphaerae bacterium | reverse complement strand
CAACCATGTCCTTAACGGGGCAGGGCTTGCTTAGCAATGAAAACTAAAAAACAAGCCGGCACGGGAAGGAGGAATCCCGGGCCGGCTGCGTGCTGTCTGCACCTGACAGAAGCGGAGGAGGAGAAGGAAAGTTTTATCAATAATGTCAATTTACCGCTGTTTTTTATAACCCCCGAATCAACTGCTTTACTGCTATTACTACGCTGCAAACAAATGCCTGTTCTCTTGATTCCGCCGGCGGACCGCGTTCATGAGCGTTCCAGCACGGCCGATAAAAGCAGATCACCTGATCATTCTCGAAAACCGGCGGCATACAGGGTTCCTTAACTCATCACTTCGCTTGCTTGTCACTAAAAATATACCAAATAAAAATCCTGCGTGCCGAAAAAATCTTTTTTGTTTTTTCACCCGGCGGAGCTTTGTTATTCAGTTCGCCGCCCGGTGGAGTTGTTTGCTCAAAGCCCAAAGATTTCATTGTTATACCCCCATAAAAAACCATGACATTTTCTTGCCCAAAACCCTCGAAAAACCGTTCTCTTTGGCCTTTCGGCGGACCCCTGCCGCCTTCAACGGCCAATTCCACTTGCGTTATGTTTTTTATCGCGGTCATCGAAACCCCCAAGTTTTGTGTTGCGTTCGTTAGTCAGCTTTTATGCTCATCACTACAAGGGTTATATTAACACAAGACGAAGGAAATATCAAGAAAAAATTAAGATTTTTTAGAAATTACTTAAAATACTTAATTTTTTCTATATTTTTAGAGTTTTATGGGGCTTTTGGTATGGGTAGCGTGAAAATTTTTTTGGCGAAAAGACCGCGGATGCTATGATGCGAACTCGATTTCTTCCAGCAAAAGCGGGGCATCCGGCTGGAAGTCATAGTCCTCGGCGGTGCAGGTCGGGCAGACCGGGCGATAGATGTCAAAATCAAACAATGTGCCGCACTGCCGGCATTGGGCCTGCAGCGGGATGCAGCGGATGTCCAGCCGCATCCCCTGGCAGAGTGTGCCCTGGCTGATGGCATCAAAGGCAAACCGCATCGCCTCGTCGTTGAGTCGGTTAAACTGGCCGCAGGAGATGCGGGCCGAGACCGGGCGGGCGTTGCTGAACTGGGCGGACTGTTCTAAAATCGTATGCAGGATACTTTCGGCAACAGCGGCTTCGTGCATCAGCAAATCCTCGGCAGTTCACGGCCGTAGGGCATCTGGACAATCCGCCGCCCGCCGGCCTTGGTTAACAGTTCCACCAGCGGCGTCTGGCCGGCGACGACGTCGCCGATGACAGCCGCATCCTTGCCCAGCGGGTGCGCCCGGCAGCGCTGGACGACCTGTTGGGCGATGGCCTCGGCGGCGACAATCACGATCTTGCCCTCGTTGGCGGTGTTGAGCAAATCAAAGCCGAGCATATCCGCCGCCGCTTGCACGGTCGGGTGGATGGGGATCGCCGCCTCGTGCAGTTCGATGGGCAGGTGCGTCTGCTGGACGATCTCGTTGGCGACTGCGGCCAGCCCGCCGCGGGTCGGGTCGCGCATAAACTTTACGCCGTCGCCGAAGGTCTCAAACAGCGTCTTGGCCAGCCCGTTCAGACACGCGCAATCGCTGGTCAGCGTCGAGGTGAACGCCAGCCCCTCGCGCTGGCTCATCAGCGTCATTCCGTGATCGCCCAGCGTGCCGGTAACGACCACTTTGTCGCCGACGGCGATGCGGTCAAACCCGACGCAGGCGACGGCCAGTTTTGTCCCGATGCCGGCGGTGTTGATGAACAGCCCGTCGGCGGCGCCTTTTTCGACGACCTTTGTGTCGCCGGTTACAATCGGCACGCCCGCGGCCTGCGCGGTGCGGGCGGCGCTGTCCAGCAGCGTCTCCAGCAGCGCGATGTCAAACCCTTCCTCGATGATCAGCGACAAGCTCAACGCAATGGGTGATGCGCCTGCAACCGCCAGATCGTTGACCGTCCCGCAAACGGCCAGCTTGCCGATGTCCCCGCCGTTGAAGACCAGCGGCTTGACGACAAAGCTGTCGGTCGTAAAGCACAGCGTCCCGGCCTGCGTGGGCAGCTCGGCGGCGTCCAGCAATTTGGCCAGCGTCGCATTGGCAAACCGCGGCACAATGAGCCGGCCGATCAGCTCGGCCATCAGCCGCCCGCCGCCGCCGTGAGCAAGCAATATCTTGTTCGATGCATCCATTATTTTCTCAAAGTTGATGCCGCCGCCAAAAGGAATTTTAAGCATCGACATGGAGAGGCGGCGATTCTCCATATCCCTGCAAATACGTTGTAATTTCTGCTTTGCGACTTATGCAGACACTTTGGGTTTTTATCTGAGAGACGCAAATCGCAAAAATATGTTTCAACGCTCACGCTGCCGAATAAAGCAAAAAAATTTTCATCCGTCCGTCAGGTGTATTCCAAACGGGGTTTGTTTCGGCTGGCGCGGTAGAGCCGGTCGTTGACGGCACGGCCGATGCCGCGGTTCGGGACGATCGTCGCGTAAATCATATCCAGATCGAGCGCATCGAGCCGCCGCATCGCCGCAAACAGCCGTGTGGCGGCCTGTGCCAAATCGCCGTCGGCCGAAAGCTCCTCGACGGCCGCAAATCCCTGTACCCCAGTCGGCGCTTGCAGCGCAAGCAGACCGGCGCGTTTGTCCTTTGGCGGCAGGGGGATGCTGTCCAGCAGCAGCAAGGGGGTTTCGGTGGCGTAGTGGTGTTCTAGCCGTCCCGGAGAGGACGGGCAGGTCTCGGTGTGGTCGGCGACGGCAACCGCGCCGATGACCGCCTCGATCTGTTCCTGCGCAAGCCCGCCGAACCGGAGAATGGCCGGCGGGTCGGCTGCAAACGACAGAATCGTGGATTCTACGCCGACCGAGCAGTCGCCCCCGTCCACAATGCAATCAACGCTGTCACCGAGCTGGCGGCGGACGTGGTCGGCGCAGGTCGGGCTGACGGAGCCGAACAGGTTCGCGCTGGGGGCGGCGACCGGCACATCGGCCAGCCGCAGCAGCTCCAGCGCAGCCGGGTGGGACGGGATGCGAATGGCCACCGTCGGCAGGCCGGAGGTTACAATGTCGGGAACGATGTCGGTTTTGGGCAAAACGATCGTCAGCGGCCCTGGCCAGAACCGATCGGCTAACCGGCGGGCTTTTGTCGGGAAATCCGTCGCCAGTTGTTCCAGTTGGCGTATGTCGGCAATATGCACGATCAGCGGGTCAAAGCTGGGGCGTTTTTTGACCTCAAAAATGCGGCTGACCGCAACCGGGTCCAGTGCGTTCGCCCCCAGGCCATACACCGTTTCGGTGGCAAAGGCGACCAAGCCGCCTTCGCGCAAGAGCTGTGCCGCCCGATGGATATCGGATGGGCTGCGGTACGGCGGCTGGCTTTGCGATGGATTCATTCGGTCGTATCCGGGTTCTTTTGAAACGGCGATTATAGCCGAATTTAGGCCGGATGCAAGCGGTGAAATTCAAGACAATAAAGGTTTGATTTTGGCAGACATTTGAAAACCTATCCAAAAAGTCCCTATCTTTTTTCGGCAAAATCAGTATAATAGAATAGCGACAAGGCCGTGGATTGGCTGCGGCCTGGAAATGTGTATGTTGCGACATGGGAGACAGCTTATGTTTGAGACATTGGACAAACTGATGATGGCGGGAATGGGGGCGATGTCGATGACCAAAGAGAAGGCCGAGAAGATTTTTGATGAGGCGGTCAAAAAGGGTATGGCCGAAAAGGATCACAAGAGCGGTTTTGTCAAGGAACTGTTGGACAACGCCGACAAGGCGCGTAAGGAGCTGGAAAAAATTGTGTCCGACCAAATCCACAAGACCCTCTCGCAGATGCCTCTTGCGACAAAAGACGACATCAAGCGTCTGGAACATAAAATTGACCAGCTTTTGTCGCGTTAAACGTCTATGACAGGTTTTTTTTCCGGTGTTCGGCGCACGGTGGCGCATTTGATGCGCTACCGCCACATCATGGCCGTGCTGATCAAGTACGGCTTTGAAGAGGTGGCGGGCATTCTTGCGCGACGGCTCAAGATCGGGCTTGGCTCCAAGGGTTTGCCGACCGCTGAAAGCCAGGCGATCGCACAGACCAGCTTGGCGCAGCGCGTGCGGATGGCGATGGAGGAGCTTGGACCGACGTTTATCAAGCTGGGGCAACTGCTATCCACCCGCCCGGATTTGCTCCCGTCCGAGTATATCGACGAGCTGGAGCGTTTGCAGGATCAGGTTACGCCGGAAAAGCTGGAGTTGATCCGCAAGGAGATTTATCAGCAGCTTGGGGACTGGCCGGAAAAACTGTTTACGCGGTTTGACCCCGTGCCGATCGCCGCGGCCAGCATTGCGCAGGTGCATCGGGCGCGCACGCACGACGGCCATGAGGTTGTGCTCAAGATTCGCCGTCCGGGTATTGTCAAGACGCTGCGCACGGAGTTGGAGATTTTGCAGGATTTGGCGGCGCTGGTCAAAAAGCGCCGTCTGACGCCGGAGACGTTCGATCCGGTGCGGATGGTGCGGGAGTTCAGTGAGGCGGTGGCCAAAGAGGTGGATTTTGCCAACGAGCGCCGCAATCAGCAGCGCTTCGGGCGGAACTTTGCCGACGATGCGGCGATCCATGTGCCGCAGGTGATCGAGGAGTACTGTGCCGACGGCATCCTGACGATGGAGTACATCGACGGTATCAAGCCCAGCCAAGTCGGCCAGCTTCAGCAGGCGGGGCGTGACCCCAAGCTGGTCGCCAAACGCGGGGCGGATTTTGTCTTTAAGCAGGTTTTCGATTACGGCTTCTTTCATACCGATCCGCATCCGGGCAATTTTCTGGTGATGGCCGACAATGTGCTGGCGCCGCTGGATTTCGGGCAGGTCGGACGCTTGACGCGGCAGGATCGGATGCTGTTGCAGTATCTGGTGCTGGCGATTGTAGATAGCGACGTAACGCGCATCCTGCATGGGTTGGAGCGGTCGGAGATGCTCGATGATGAAACGGATGTCGTCGAACTGACGCGCGACCTGGAAGAGCTGCTGGGCAGTTATGCGGGGCTGCCGATCAAAGATATTCCCTTCCGCGATGCGATGACACGGATGTTCGATATTATCCGCCGCCATCGGATCGTGCCGCCGCGCGATTTTACGCTGATGCTCAAGTGTCTGATGACGATCGAGTCGTTCGCGACGGCGCTGGACAGCGGCTTTCAGATCATCGAGCAGCTCAAGCCGTATGCCCGCAAATTTACCGCCGAGGAGCTTAGTCCCAGTCGGCTGTTTCGTCAGATGGGTTCCACGGCTCGCAGTGTCAGCGATCTGGCTGCACGGCTGCCGGAGGACGCGACCGCCATCATCAGCAAGTTTCGCCGTGGGCGGTTTAAGATTCACATCCACCACGAGCATCTGGAAGAACTGGAGCAGACGCTGGACAACAGTTCCAACCGGCTGGCGTTTGCAGTCATCATCGCGGCGCTCCTGGTCGGGTCGAGTTTGTTGGTGGCGCAGGACGGCCATGTGCTGGGGCTGATCAGCTTGCAGGCGCTGGGCGTGATCGGCTATCTGACCGCTACCGCCATCGGTATCTGGCTGGTGGTCTCGATCATCCGCAGCAGGAGGTATTGAACTTTTTTTGACACCGATGGGATGGATTTTTTTAGAAAGGATTAACGGGAGTTACAGGATTTTTTTATGCGTAATGATTTGAAGACGATGATGATGTGGTCGTTTGCGGCGATGGCGCTTATGGTCGGCGGGTGTTTTGAAACGGTCAGTACCAGCGCGACAACCGCCATGCCGTCGGGTGGTGCACAAGAAACAGAAAACCAGATCAGCGACCTGGACAAAGAGATGGCCGACCTGGACGCCAAGATCAAACAGGCCGAGCAGGTACTTGGCGTCGGCGGGGGCGGCGGGGCGTGGAGTCAGAACAACCCGACCATCGGCGGCACTGCCGGCATTGAACACCATATTAATATATGTAAGGAAAAACGGCAGGAATGCGAGGACAAAAAACGCCAGCTAAAGACCCAATTGCTCATCGAGAAGGCAAAGGCCAAGAAAAATCCCGCTCCCGCCCCCGAACCGGCTGTCGAAAGCCCCAAGACCGAAGCCGAAACCCGCGCAGCCGATCAGCAAAGCAAGGTTACGCAGATGGAAACGCGCATCGGCCAGATCGACCGGAAGATCACGGACTTGCAGGCCAAGATCAAGCAGGCCCAGCATGTTCTGGATATCGGCGGCGGCGGCGGCGCCCACAGCATGACCAATTCGATGCTGGGCGGACGTGCCGGAATCCAGGTGGATATTGATACATGGACAAGCCAAATCAAGACGCTTCAGGATGAAAAAGCATCCATCCGTCAATCGCTTCCCAAAGAAAAACTCATTCTCAAAACCCTGCAAAACAAAGCCGCCCAAGAGGCACGCCAAACTGCACGGCAGGCGGCGGGCAATAATGCGCGCGACCAGATGCGAACCGCTCCCGGTCGTTCCTCCGGCGGATGTTCCGGTCATGTCGATTGACACAAACCGAATGAGGATGCCGTTTACACAATCGTTCATTGTCAATTCAGAGGTTGACTTTTTGGGCGGTCGGTTCTACGATGCAGGTTTTTGGATACGGAAAATAGAATGCCCAGCCACAATTTAGCGCATATAACGATCGATGATTTGGATATTTACGGCTACTCGGTAGCCGGCGAGGAGACGGTGATCGGCATCCCGCAATTGGATGTCTGCTTTGACATTGGCAAATCGCCGGATCAGATGATCCCGATCAATCATATCCTCTTGACGCATGGCCATATGGATCACGCCGCGGGGATCGCCTATCACCTGTCGCATCGCAAGTTTTGCGGCCAGTCGGACGGTATCGTCCTGACGCCGCCCAGTACGGTTGAGCCGATCCGGCAGATTCTGGATGCGTGGGGTCGATTGGATGGCAGCCGTATCCCCGCCAAGCTCGTGCCGGCACGTCCGGGCGACGAATACCGGCTCAAGCCGAATCTGATCGCTCGCGTCTTTCCGACCAAGCACACGCGCGACGCGGTGGGGTTTTGCATCATCGAGACCCGCAAAAAGCTCAAGCCCGAATACGCCGCACTGACCGGCCCGCAACTGGTCGAGCTGAAAAAACAGGGCGTCGCCATCGACAACCCCGTCGAGATTCCACTGGTCAGCTATCTGGGCGATACGCAGTATGTGGATTTTTCCCAACTGCCGTATGTGGCCGACAGCAAGATACTGATCGCCGAATGCACGTTTTTTGAGGATGAACATACCGAACGCGCCGATGCCGGCCGACACATGCACATCGACGAGTTTGCCCCGCTGCTGGAGCGGATGAACAACCAGCATATCATTATGACGCATTTGAGCCGCCGCACCGGCATCGGTCAGGCCAAGCAGATGCTGCGTGAGCATCTGTCGGCGGCGGTGTACAAAAAAATTACTGTTTTGATGGATCGCAAAAACCGATGCTCCGATTGAAATTTATTACCTGTAAAGTTCTGCAGAAGGAGGCCTATTGGGTTGCTTCGCGCAGCGAACATATTGTCGATATCGTGCTGATGGCGCAGGGATTGCACAACACGCCCGATTTGCTGCGCAGCACGGTTCAGGCCGAGATGAACAAGACCCGCGACGCCGCCGACCAGCCGTATGACGCGATCCTGCTGGGCTACGGCCTGTGCAGCAACGGCATTGTGGGCTTGTCCAGCCCGATCCAGGTGGTTGTGCCGCGCGGCCACGACTGCATGACGCTTTTGCTGGGGTCGAAGGAGTTGTATCAGCAGTACTTTGATTCGCATCGCGGCGGCGTGTACTGGTACAGCAACGGCTGGATCGAGACCGGCACGATGCCCGGCAAAGAACGCTGCGAGCGGCTGCTGGCCGAGTACAGCACAAAATACGGCGCCGAGAACGCCCAGTATCTGGTCGAGATGGAACAGACCTGGATGAAGGAATACCAGTGGGCAACGTATATCGACTGGGGGCTGCCCGGCAACGACAGGCAAAAAGAATACACCCGCCAGTGCGCCGATTATCTGGGCTGGCAGTTTGACGTGATCGCCGGCAGCGCCGATCTGATGCAGCGGCTGGTGGATGGCGATTGGGATGCGGAGGATTTTCTGGTCGTGCCGCCGGGGCATACGGTCGTCGAAGACCTGACCTGCCCGCACCTGATCCG
>JBFZBE010000202.1:0-7574 GCA_041308685.1 Phycisphaerae bacterium | reverse complement strand
GATGGATTCCACGCCCGCCAATGTTCCCACACGCTGCCGCCACAGTTGTGTCAGTGCGGTGGTGCTGATCGGGCGTATTTCCGGGTCGGTCAAAAAGATACGCACCTCAACTTTATCTTCGTCAATCTCGGCAAAAATACCGGCGCAAAGCGTGTCTTTGCCGTTTTCATCGACGACTGCGCGTGCGGCGGCGGTCAGTATGTCGGCGGTCTCCTGCACCCGTGCCGAAGGACTCCCGAACGGCAGGATGGCTTCGACCGCCGCATAATCGGCCTCCACACGCGGCATCATAATGACCCCGATGCGTCCGCTGGCGACATAGCTGACAATCCCGATCAGAACAGCCAAACACAGCGATGTCGTAACAAATCGGAACGATAGACAAATGCTTAAAAACGGCCCAAAACGCCGTTCAATAAAGCGTTCAAACCACTGGCTGAAAATCTGCTGCAGTTCGTGCAGCAGGACGGCCGCCCGATTTTTACTGCGGGGACGCTGATGCGCCAAATGTGTCGGCAGCACCAACTGTGATTCGACCAGAGAAATGGTAAAAACCGTGATGACCACCAGCGGAATGACTTTCCAGATTTTGCCGGCCACGCCGGGAACAAACAGCAGCGGCACGAACGTAACCATATTGGTCAGAACACTGATGATGACCGGCATTGAGACATCGCCGGCGCCTTTGATCGCCGCCTCCAGCGGGTTCATTCCCTTGCTGCGATAGTCATAGATGTTTTCGCCGACCACGATCGCGTCATCGACCACAATTCCCAGCGCGATGATATAAGCGAACATCGAGACCATATTGATGGTAACATCCATCGCCGGCAAAAACAGAAACGATCCCAAAAAGGAGACCGGAATGCCCATGGTAACCCAGAACGCCAGTTTGATCTCCAAAAACGCCCCCAGCAGCAGCATCACCAAAAGCAGCCCCCACAGTCCGTTTTCAATCAGCAGTTCCAGTCGCTGACGATAGACCTCCGAGTCATCCCGTGTAATGCTGAAGGACACCCCCGGCGGCAGTTGGTCTTTTAACTTTTCCATTGCCTGGCGGGTTGCTTTGGAAACGCCGATGGGCGTCTGGTCACCGACACGAAAAACGGCAATGCCGACGGCGCGTTTGCCGTCAAAGGTCGCCGATTTATCCACATCCGCAAAGTCATCGACAACACGGGCAATATCGCCCAATGCCAGTGCCGTGCCGGCGGGGGTGGTGATGATCGGGATCGATGCAAACTCCGCCGCCCAGTCCCGCCGTTCCGTAACGCGCAGCAGCACTTCGCCGCCGTGGGTTTCAATATGGCCGCCGGGCAGTTCGACTGCCGCGGCGCGAATCCGTGAGGCGACCGCCGCCGGTGTCAGCCCGTATCGCCGCAGCGTATCCTGATCGATCAGCACTTGCACCTCATAGTCGCGCACCCCCACCAGATCGACCTGGGTGATCCCCGGCGTCTGCAGCAGCCCGTCTCGCACCTGTTCGGCCAGTTCGCGAATGACCCACTCGGACACCTCGCCGTAAATCTGCATCCGCATCACCTCGCGCCGCCGCATGATCATCCGCACTTCGGGGCGCTCGGCATCCTGCGGAAAGGTCGTGATGCGGTCCACTTCCTGGCGAATCTCCTGATAGACGCGCTGTGTGTTGCCTCCGTCCAGCAACTCGGCGGTAACGACACCGACGCCTTCGGAGGCGGTTGCGGTAACTTCCTTGATACCGTCCAGTCCGCGGATGGCCTCCTCGACAGCCAGCACAATCCCCTGTTCGACCTCTTCAGGGCTTGCTCCGGGATACGGCACAATGACATTAACGATGTCCAGCTCAAATTCAGGGAACACTTCCTGCTTGATACGCGTTGCCAGAAAGAACCCGCCGACCAGGCAGACGAGCATGATCAGATTGGGCGTAACGCGATTATGCGTCATCCATCCAATGACGCCGCGATAGGAAGGTTTAATGTCCTCGCTCATGGCTGCGGCTCCTGGCTGCGCTGCGTTTGTGCCGACATCGCTGCGTCGATCCGCAGACCTGTCCCCGGCACGGGGGTTGCCAGCTCCGAGGTGATGACGCGGCAGCCGTCCTCCAGTCCGCCGGTAACATATACCTTATCGCGTCCGCGAAAGCCGATTTGGACGGGGCGAATTTCCAATTTGTCCTGTGCGTTCATCACCCAGACATTGTCGCCGTCGCGCAGATATTCCCGCGGCAGTACCACCGCATCCGGCAGCGGAATGCCCTCGATCTCTACCCGCACATACGCGCCGACCAGCAGCCGCGTTGCGGACGGATCATTAATGCCCAGCGGGTCGGGTACACAGACCAGCGCTTGAGCCATTCGTCCGGCTTCTTCCAATTGCCCCAGCAGCCGCAGCAGTCGTCCCTGACGGTTCTGGTTGGCGTCGGTATAAACGCGGACAGATGAACCATCCTGCTGGCCTTCAGCAAAGCGCAGCCACTGAAGCTGTTCGGTCGGGATCAGCGTCTCAACCCAGTATTCAGCTGTGCCGGTCAAGACAGCCAGCGGGGTTGTCGGTCCGACCCGCGCGCCGATGTCGGCGTGTTTGGATTTGATGACCGCGTTAAACGGGGCGATAATGGTGCATCGCTGCACATCCAGCCGTGCTTTGTCCAGCGCTGCTTTGGCGGCATCGGCGGCTTGATGGGCATTTTCCAGTTGCGGCTTTCGCAGCACCAGGTCTTTATCCTGTTCTTCCACCAAGTCGCCAAGCAGTGCGTACTCCTGTCGGGCGACGGTCTGGCTGGCCTTTTCCAGCGTCAATGCCAGTTCCGCTCTGGCCAGTTCACTTTGACGCTGCTGGACGACCGCCTCGTAATCGCGGGCGTCGATGCGATACAGCATCTGGCCTTGCTTGACCTGACCGCCGGGAATAACAGCCGGATCCATTTCGATGATTACGCCGGATACTTCCGGCGACAGCGCCACCTCTTTGGCCGGACGCACCGTGCCCATAGCGTACAGCACCACCGGCTGTGTTTTTCGCTGAACCGACTGGATAGAGACCAGCCGAAGCTGGGCATCTGTCGGCCGCCGCTGCGCCTGTGGACGGCTGTTCATTTGATGCTTATAAAACCCCACCGCCGCCGCAAGGATAAGCAGCGGCACAAGGATATTGATCGTCAATCGAAGCGATCGTTTAAGCCGCGAGGGACTCGTTTTTTCAGGTGTAGATGACATAGACAATCTCAATTCTCAAATTTCAAATTCTTAATTCTTATTGAGTTTTGAATTATTGACCGATTATTCTGCCGGTTTAAATCCAAAGCACGAAATACGAAATACGAAACAAATTCAAAATTCAAAGGACAGAATGTCAAAAACAGCCCTGACGCAATACCCGGCAGAATGCGTCAAAAAAGAATCGTTTTTGTCATTTTGAATTTTTGACATTCGAATTTGTTTCGCATTTCGATATTCGATATTCGAATTTCAATGTTACCGTTCGTTTATACCTTAAAAAACCAATAATTCTTAATTTACCTTGTTTTTGCTAATTCCGGCCGTTCCATCGGCCAGCCGCCGGCAATGGCGCGGCACAGGTTGACGCGGTACTCAAGTCGCAGCCGCCGTTCGGTCAATTCATTCCGCTGCAGGGTTTGCCGCGACGCCAAGGCATCCAGTACACGCAGATAATCCAATTGTCCCTTCAAATAGCTTTCCCGCGTGCGGTCATAGACGCGCTCGGCCAGTGCAAGCTGCTGCTGTATGTTGGCGATGGATTGCCGCTGGTACTCATCCTGACGCAGGGCATCCTCAACCTCGCCGACGGCGGTGAGCGTTTTTTGGGCGAAAGTATTGATACGCTCAGACAGGACGGCGCGCGTGCGTTCGGTTTCGGCACGGCGTGAGCCGCCGTCAAACAGCGGCCCGACGGCGCTGGCCGCAAGCGTCGCCAGCCAGTTGTCAAACATGTCCCGCGTGCGTGCCGAATCAGTCTCGATGCCTGCCGATAGACTGATGCGCGGATATTGTTCGGCGGCGGCCGCATAGACGCGATAATCTGCGGCGGCGATCGCCTGTCCGGCGCTGCGCAGATCGGGACGACGCATCAGGGTCTCGGACGGGATGCCTGTGGACGGCAAATCCGCCAGCACAGTCAACTGATCGGAGTCCTGCGGCTGCCAGACGCCGGGCGTTTTGCCCAGCAAAATCGCCAACTGATGCGTCAGCAGCGCCGTGCGTTCCTGCGCATTGATCAGTTGGCCGCGGGTGGCCTCGACAAACTGGCGCTGCCGAAAGACATTGGCCGCCCCGACTTGTCCCTGACGAAATTGCAGCGTGATGATCGACAGCACGTTTTCATTGGTCTGGATTTGATCGGCGATCAGCCGCTCCTGTAAACGCGATTCGACAAGCTGATACCAGGTGCGGGCGATATTGGCGCTGAGCGTGATCGCGGCCGCATACACATCCTCCTGAGCGGCCGCTGCATCCATTGCCGTTGCCTGAACGGACGAATGCACACGCCCCCAGATATCGATCTCGTATGCCGCCGCAAGGCCGACGCTGTACCGGGTGGAATAAATGTCCTGATCGTTGAGTTCCTGACGGCTGCGGCGGGCGCCTCCGGTGTAGTTGGCTTCCGGCAGTAAGTCCGCTCCGGTGCGGGCGGCGATTGCTTCGGCCTGACGCAGCCGATCCCACGCCGAACGTATGGTGAAGTTTTGGCTGACACCGTCGGCGATCAGTGCATCCAAGGTTGGATCGGCAAACGACTGCCACCATTGATCCGGCAATGCCGCAGTGCCTTCCCGTGAAAAACCTGCCGGCATATCCTGCGGCCACGGCGGTGTGGTCCTTGCCGCGGGACGACACCCGCACAACCATAGCGGCGCAGCCGCAAGCGACAGCAGTATCCAACAGCTTTTTTTCATCGACTATCTCTGAAATAAAGATTATAGGCAGACTTTCCCCGCCTGATAGTTACGCATTTAATGAATTTAGACGGAGATTGACAAGAAAAAAGTACATCAAAATCTCTTCACCCCGCAGAGACTTGCTGTGATATGTTGTATCCCTCTAATATATAGAGACTTAGCGTTTTTTTCGCAAGAGGTCGCTTAGCTTTGACCAGCGGATTTGTTTTTCGATTTCTTTGCAGGCCGTGCGGTAGGGTTCCTGACGGCCGCGCAACGCTTGACAGCGGGCGGCGTATGTGGCGGCGGCTTGCCAGTCGTGCAGCCGACAGCACAGCCAGGCCGCATTTACAAGAGCCAGCGGATTATCCTCTTCCAGTCGCAGACTATGCTCAAAACATTGCCTTCCAGCGGCATTCTCACCCCGCAGTGATAATGCCATGCCCAACCCCAAAAACGCACGTGGTTCTTCGTGAGCTATATCCAGCGCATCCAGAAAACACTGTGCCGAATTTTCCGAATCATCGGCATTGAGGAACATATAGCCCATACTAATCAGTACATCAATATCCTGAATCTCAAGTTTCATCTCGGCTTTCAGCAGTGCGACGGCATCTTGCGATGCTCCCTGCCGCATCAGTATTTCCGCCAGACGATATCGCGGCCCGACCAATTGACCATCGCCTTCCAAAGCCAGCCGATACTGCTTGGCCGCCTCATCCATCTCATCACGCAAGCGATAAATCTCGCCCAGATAAAAGTGTGCTGCCGGCCAGTCGCCTCCCATCTCCATCAATCGGTTGAATTTTTCGCGGGCGGCCTCAATGTCGCCGCTTTCCAGCAAAAACACGCCAAAATCAAGCAAAACATCCAAATCTGTGGGGTTTTTGCGTATTTCTTTCAAAAACGCCTCGCGCGCCGAGGCCTCTTTGCCGCTCAGCCAAAAGGCCTGAGCTAAACGGTAGTGGATTTGAGGGTGTACTGAATCCAATACAGCTGTTTTTTGCCAGCACCAAATCGCCCGGTCATACGCGCCGCGTGAAAATAGCGAATTTCCGATATTGTAAAAGCACAGGGGGCAGTCGCTTTCGATCTGCTGTGCCAGATAGAACATCTCCTCGGCCTTGTCGTGCTGTTCCATCTCGGTGTAGGTGATAATGCGGTTGCAGTAGCACGGTTCAAAGGAAGGGTCGATTTGCTCGATTTTTTCAAAGGTCGCCAGCGCCAGGTCGTACTGGGCAGTGCGGGTGTAATCCACCCCCAAGCAGTTGAGGATTTCAGCGTCGTCCGGTTCTGCCGCCAATGCTTTTTCGTAGTAAGAGATGGCCTCTTCATAGCGTTCCATCGCGTCCAGAGTCAGCGCCATATTGAAATACCATGCGGCATTTTCCGGCCCGGATTCAATGGCCTGACGGAGTTTGTCAAAGGCCTGATGCATCCGGCCTTTTTCGTACAGGTCAAAGGCCTCCTCGGCCAGCGTTTCGGCCTGCTGCCAGGTGTTGTCAAACTCGTCCTGCGAATCGTAATAATCGTGCATCTGAATCCTTTCCGGGCTAAAGTCCGGTATTTTCATCGGATAAGGCAGGGCGGGACTTTGGCAGGAAATACAAAAAATCACAATTCCTAAGATTATTGTAGCGTTCTACGGATAAGCCCTTATAATTGAGGGCTTTAAGGGATACCCGAACCGCCTTTGAGCGGCGGGGGCGGGCAATTTTGCCGATTCGCTCTCGACAACGTCCCATAAACCGGCCATAATACGCCGGCGCAATTGATTCAAAATCCGACAGGAGACGATAACGATGATACAGGAAATTAAAGGCCATTTGACCGCCGGCAAGCACAATTATGCGATTGTGGTCAGCCGTTTTAACGAGTTTATCACCGGCAAACTGCTGGCCGGGGCGGTGGACTGCCTCCAGCGGCACGGCGCAGCCGATGAGCAAATGACCGCCGTCTGGGTCCCCGGAACCATTGAAATTACCGTCGCGGCCAAAAAGCTGGCCGAAAGCGGCAAGTATGCGGCGGTCATCTGCTTAGGTGCGGTTATTCGCGGCCAGACCAGCCATTACGACTATGTCTGCCAGCAGATTTCCCGCGGCGTCGGCACGGTTAATTACGACACGGGCGTGCCGACGATTTTCGGCGTGCTGACCTGCGATACGATTGAGCAGGCCATCGAACGCGCCGGAACCAAGCAGGGCAACGCCGGCTCCAGTGCGGCGATGGCGGCTATCGAAATGGCCGACCTGATGGCCAAACTGTAACCTGCGGCATGTTGCGCTCTTTTATAGAATAGTTCAAGGAAACCCGATTGTGACACTGGATCGTCGAAGAACCGCACGCGAATTGGCTATGCAGGCCTTGTGTCAACTGGATGTGCAGGGCGAATCCGTGCGCGGGATGCTGCCGATTTTTTTTCGTCAGGAGACCGATGACGCAATGACGCTCAAGCTGGCCGAGGAGTGGGCGGTTGGAGTGTGGCAATTGGTCGATGAATGCGACCGCACGATCGCGCAGGCGGCGATCCGGTGGAAGCTGTCGCGGTTGTCGATGGTGGATCGGGCGATCTTGCGGCTGGCGGTCTGGCAGTTGCGGCATTGCGCCGATATCCCCGGCAAGGTGGTCTTGAATGAGGCCATTGAGATCGCGAAAAAATACAGTTCCGAACAATCCCCCCGATTTATCAACGGCG
>JBFZBE010000201.1:0-3451 GCA_041308685.1 Phycisphaerae bacterium | reverse complement strand
GGAAAATGACGACACGAATTGCCCTCTTATGGATACTGCTGGCGGTTCTGACACCGGGGGTCAAGCTGGCAGCACAGGAACCAACAGCGGCCGGCACAATGCCGACCGTGCCGGATTTGCTGAATGTCGTCGATAAGGCCACCACCAACCCGACCGACCAGAAACCCAATGAATGGAGCGCGCCGGTCAAGCTGGTCGTTCTGTTTACCCTGCTTGCATTGCTGCCGAGCATTCTGGCGATGACCACGTCGTTTACGCGGATCGTCATTGTGCTGGGGTTTGTGCGGCGGGCGCTGGGCACGCAGAATATCCCGCCGAATACCGCGGTGATGGGGCTGGCCATTTTTCTGACGCTGTTTACGATGGCCCCGACATTTCAGCGGATTCAGGCCGAGGCCATACAGCCCTATCTGGAAAACACGATGGACTTCGGCAAGGCCACCGAAACGTCCAGCACGATCCTGAAAGAGTTTATGATCCGTCAGACCCGCAAGAGCGATATGGCGTTGTTTGTCTCGATGGCCAAAGTCCCGGCGCCAAGCAATGTTACCGAACTGGGGCTGCATATTGTTACGCCGGCGTTCATCATCAGCGAGTTTCGCACGGCCTTTGAGATCGGGTGTCTGTTGTTTATCCCGTTTTTGCTGCTGGATCTGGTCATTTCCAGCATCCTGCTCAGCGCGGGGATGATGATGCTGCCGCCGGTGATGATCTCACTGCCGTTCAAGCTGATCTTGTTTATCCTTGTGGACGGCTGGGGCGTTTTGGCACAGGGACTGAGTTTGAGTTTTAGATAGGAATTTAGAATGAAGAATGCAGAATGAAGAAATTGATTCTACATTCTTAATTCTTTATTCTTCATTTTTTCTGTAAACATCTGCATCATTTGTGGTTTCAGAAAGAGAGTTAAAAATGGATATTGATACGGTTTTGTATTTGGGTCGGCATACGATGGAAACGGCGCTGCTTTTGTCGGCACCGATCCTTTTGGTGTGTATGTTTTCGGGTATTGTCATCTCGCTGTTTCAGACAGTAACATCGATCCGCGATATGACGCTGGCGATGGCGCCAAAGCTGATCGCTACCGGTGTTACCGCCCTGCTGTTCGGCAACTGGATGCTGCAGATTCTGATCAAGTTTACAACTGAAATTTTCGCCCGCATCCAGAGCTACGGCTATTAGACCAATGAAGAATTGAGAAACAACACAATTCAAATATTTTCTTCATTCTGCATTCTTCATTCTTAACTTGAACGATGGAAATTGACAACACAACAATATTGGGTTTTGTGCTGATCCTGACGCGGATCGGGGCGTTTTTTGCCGCTTCGCCGCTGTTCAGCTGGCAGGCGATCCCGACACAGGCCAAGGTGGTCATTGCGCTGGTTCTGGCGGCGTTTTTTGCAATGCTGACCCCGGCGCCGGCCCCGGCGGCAACCCTCGGCGCAGCGACACTGCGGATCGTCGAGGAAACCTGCTACGGGCTTGCGCTGGGGCTGGTGGCCTACTGCCTGCTTGCGGTGATCCGCATCGCCGGCGGCATTATCGAGCAGGAGATGGGGCTGACCATGGCCGGCATTATGGACCCGTTCACCGACGAGGAAGCCCAGCCGGTCGGCACGATGCTGGAGATCATCTTTGTGCTGCTGCTGTTTGCAACGGACGGCCATCACCTGATGCTGCAAATCCTCAATCGCTCATTTGCCAGCCACGTCCCGGGCGCAGCGCCGACAGCAGCAGCGCTGGCCGATAATGTGATCCAGGCCAGCTCGATTATGATGATGCTGGCGATGCAATTATCGGCGCCGCTGCTGGCGGCGTTTATGCTGATGGTGGTTGTTTTGGCGTTTATGGCGCGTGTAGCGCCGGAGGCCAACGTGCTGTTTTTGAGTTTGCCATTGCGGTGCGGGCTGGGATTACTGATGATCGGCATTTTTCTGCCGTTTCTGGCGGGGTTCCTGAAACAGTTTACCGCATGGCTGGATAAGCTGATACCGATTTGAAAGAGAAACCACAGATTTCACTGATTTGCACAGATTAAAAAAGAGGGATGTAAGAATGTAGGTATGTGAAAAATTCCGACACATTTTACACAAAAATCTCTGTGAAATCTGTGGTTGCATAAAAAATGGATAGCGGGCAGAATAAAACTGAACAACCGACAGCGCGACGGCTTGAAAAAGCGGTCGAACAGGGACAGACTGTGCAAAGCCAGGAGCTCCTTTCGGCGGTTACGCTGATCGCACTGGTGGCATGTACGTCGCTGCTGGGGCCATGGTTTACAAACTGGTGCCGTCAGGAGATCATCGGCGGTCTGCACAGCGATGTATCGGTGATGGAAAACAGCCAGGCCTTTATCGCCTTTCTGAACGCCAAAATCGTCGACAGTATGATCATCCTGATGCCATTTATTATCATCCTGACTATCGCCGGCGTCGGCGGCAGCTTATGGGTATCGGGCATTCATTACAGCCCCAAAGCACTGGAATGGAAGCTGGAAAACCTCAGCCCGGTCAAAGGACTTAAAAGTTTGTTTTCGCCCGAATCGCTGGTCAAGCTGGCTCTGTCGGTAGCCAAGCTGATCTTCATCGGCCTGATCGTGTGGTTTTATCTGGAAAAAAAACTGCCGCTGCTGGCCGCGATGCAATGGTATCAGCCGCAGGAACTGCTGGGCGGCATCGGGGGGCTGGTGCTGGGGGTGGTCATTCGCATCTGCATCGGCCTTGCGATCATCGCCGCGGCGGATATGTTCTACCAGAAGTGGCGCTACATCGAAAACCTGAAAATGACCAAACAGGAAGTCCGTGAAGAACACCGCGACACCGACGGCGCTCCGGAAGTCAAGTCGCGTATTCGCCGCAAGCAGATGGAAGCGGCGATGCATCGGATGCTGCAGGATGTGCCCAAGGCCAACGTCGTGCTGGTCAACCCCACGCACGTCGCGGTCGCCCTGCGGTACGACCCGGCCGCGATGCAGGCGCCGGTCGTGGTGGCCAAGGGCGGCGATCTGATGTGCGAAAAGATCAAGGAGGTCGCCCGTTCCTACGGCGTGCCGATCATCCGACGGCCGGCGCTGGCACGCGAGTTATTCGCCGTCGTCAAGCTGGGCAAGCCCATCCCCGACAAACTCTTTACCGCGGTCGCCGAGGTGCTGGCGCTGATCTACCGCCTGCGAAAGAACCGATAAGCGATGACATCCGCCAAACCGAATCCCCCCGCCGACATTACCGAACGCACCTTCTGGTCGCACCCTGCGGCTGTTTTGGCCGCGGCGGCGGCGGCGATTTTGATCGGGGCATTGGTCCCGTGGCCGATGCTGGCGCTGGATATTTGCTGGGTAGCCGTTCTGTGCATCGCCTTTGGAACATCCATCACGTTTCCGGCCGCGGCCAGCACCGCCGACTTGAAGGGCTTTGTGCCGATGCTGACGGTTCCGGCGCTGATGCGGCTG
>JBFZBE010000200.1:0-3297 GCA_041308685.1 Phycisphaerae bacterium | reverse complement strand
AAAATGGTGGCCGGCGGCGCCGATAACCGCAGCGCAAAATTGTCGCTGGCGATGCTCAAATCGCGCAGCGGCCAATTTGAGGACGCCCGGCGGCTGATCGATGCACTGATCGCCGAAGACCCGGCGTCCGTTGCGCCGCAGGCGGCGCGGACGGATTGGTTTTTGCGGCAGGCGCGGCGCGAGGATGCGATCGCCGTCTGCAATGCGTATCTTGCGGCGCATGAGGGGGTGGACGCCTATCGGCTGCGTGCGCAGGTGCTGCTGGCGATCGGGCAGCAGCAGGAGGCCAAAAAAGACATCGAACACATTCTTTCGATCGCCGGCAGCGACGCCGAGTCGCTGTTGAGCGTCAGCGAGCTGTACCGGATCGCCGACGATTTGGACAATGCGGTTGCGGCGGCGCAAAAGGCACTGGCGATCGCGCCATCTTCGTTTGAGGTGCAGAAGATGGCGGCGCTGCTGTTGATGGAGCGGCCGCAGACGCAGCAGGAAGGACTCAAACTGCTCGACCAGGCGCTGGCCCAGCAGCCGCGTGATCCGCAGCTTCGGCTTCGCCGCGGCACATGGCTGCTGGAGGATGGCTCCGGCGCCGCGGCGCTGGAGGGGCTGTCTGTACTGAATGCGCTGATTTCCGAATACCCCCGGCAGGAGACGGCATGGATCACGCTGGGGCAGTGGTATTTGTTCAGCAATCAGCCGGGAATGGCGATGGATACGGCGCTGCGCGGATTGTCGTCGCTGCCCGACAGCCGTGCGCTGCTGCTGCTCAAAGCCCGTGTCGAAGCGATGCGTTCGCCGGCCATTGCACTGGAAACGCTGACGCCGCTGGTACGGCGCTATCCCGACGACGCGGCGCTCGTAGAAATGCAGGCGCGGCTGCTGCATCAGACCGGCAAGACCGACCAGGCAATGGACGCGCTGCGGCAGTGGGTTGCAGTCGCCAAACAGGTGCCGATAGAGACCGCGGCGGTCGAATTAACGCTGATGGAACTGCTGTACCAAAGCGGCGATGCCGAACAGGCCGGGCAGCTCTATGCGTCTTTGCAGGCCAGGCCGGAACAGTCGATGACGGCCATGCTGCGATGGATGGGGCTTTCGGTAAAAACAGCCGACGCCGATCAAATCACGGCGATTTTTGAACAATGGTATAATGCGCATCCTCAGGAAGGCGGTGTTGCGGCGATGTCGGCGGTACAGGGGCTGCTCAGTGAAAACACCGCGCACGCGATGCCGGCTGCGCAGCGGATACTGGAACTGGTTGTCGGTCGCGAGCCCAACAGCGCCGAGGCGGTCTATGGTCTTGCTCTGGTCAAGCACATTACAGGGCAAACCGATGCATCGATCGGGTTGTATGAACGCACGCTGGAACTTCGCGGCGATAATGTTCTTGCGATGAATAATCTGGCGTGGATTTTAAGTCAAAAGAAGGGCGACCATCCGCGCGCTTTACAATTGGCCGAAAAAGGACTGGCGATCGCGCCAAACTATACCGATCTGATCGATACTTACGCCAATGTGCTATATGCACTGGGGCAATTCGACAAGGCGGCCGAGCAGTTTGGCCGTGCCGTTGACCGCTATACCGAGGTTCAGCCGGAAAAAACAGCCGCGCAGTTTGGGCTGGCGCAATCGCTGGACAAGGCCGGCAAAAAAGATGTCGCAAAGGTCGAATTTTTCAAAGCCCGCGATTTGGATCAGAAAATCGGCGGCTTGACCGACCAGCAGAAGATCGCACTGGAAGACCAACTGAAATAAATATAACTCTATTAAAAAAATCAAGTTATGTTTTTTTTTACAGAGCAGTTTTTCGGCTCGTACTATCAATTAAAGATAAAGTTGTTCCGATAATTTTTGCGATTTTTCGGTTTTAAGACCTGTTTTTTGTTGATTTTGTCAAGGCCTTTGTGCTATAAGTATATCTAAGTGTTTGCTGGCGGGTTGTGCGGGCCGGCAGGCCGTTTTTGGAGAAAACGTAAAACGCTCGGAGGGCGAGAAAGCTCTTGTGATTTTTTGGGAGATTGTTGCTTTAGCCCTCGTTCTGCAGGTTTTCTCGTGTTTTTTGTAGCGGCGATGTTGCGGTGTTATTATCGGACGTTATCGAGACATTAAATTTTTACGAACAAAAACGTGAGTGAGCGTATTTGAACTTTAAGAAGTGGGTTTTTGTTGCTGTTGGTGATTTCGGGGACGAAAACTACAATTACGAAAGGAAAGTTTTATGAAAAAGATGATCTTTTTGACCATGGTACTGATGTTGGGTGCAACGCTGACGGCGGCGTACACCGGCTCGCTGACCGGCAATGGGGGCGGTATTGTCGCTACCCAGAGCTGGAACAATGCGGCTACGACATTTAGCTGGAATGTAACACAGCAGGCCAATTACTGGTTCTATGAGTATGAGTTTTCCGTGCCGCGGAAAGACATCAGCCATCTGATACTCGAAACCTCCAAGAACATCGGGGCTAATGATATTTTCGGCATCGATGCCGAACAGGAGTATGAGTTCACAGGGGCTACGCAGTATGCCCCGAGTGATCCGGGCAGCAGCAATCCCAATCTGCCGGGTAACATTTACGGTGTAAAGTTTGATCTGGATGAAGATTCAACGGCATTTTCGTTCAGTTTTTACTCGACGCGCGTGCCGATGCTGGGCGATTTTTATGCCAAAGACGGCGTGGAAGGCGGCGTGAATGTTGTGGCGTGGAACAGCGGGTTCGGGACTCTGCCTGCCGGAGCGACGCTGGATACAGCCGCTCAGTACGGCAAGATCGTTGTGCCGGATACAATGACGATCATCCCGGCGCCGGGTGCGGTGCTGCTGGCGGGTCTCGGTACGGCTGTTGTTGGCTGGCTGCGTCGTCGGCGCGGTTTGTAATCTCAGGGTAATCAAGTTGCGTGCAGGTCATCCCTGGAAGGGTTGATTTACATATACGTCGGCCGGACGGCAAGCGCTGTCCGGTCTTATTTTTTTGCGCAGCGGCAGAGCCATCGCATGAAACAAAAGCGCGGCCCCGCACCTAAAACCGATTAATAAGATTTTACGAATCGCAAACCCTTTCGGACGGTTTTAGGTGCGGGGCCCGATAAAGCGTTACCCTGTGGGGTGCGCAATCCGGCCGCTTGCGCGGCTCGGCTTTTGCTTGACGCGGCGGATAGATACGGTTAAGCTGTGGCCATTATGTCTGACAAACAAACCCTTATTTTAGCCATCGAAACCAGTTGCGACGAGACCGCCGCGGCGGTGGTCGCCGACGGAAATGTGATAAAATCGTCCGTGGTGGCCTCGCAGACCCAACT
>JBFZBE010000199.1:0-10853 GCA_041308685.1 Phycisphaerae bacterium | reverse complement strand
CAGGCCGAGATCGCCGAGGGCAAAAAGAATTATCAGTACTTTGTCGTCAACGACGTGCTGGAAAAAGCCGTCGCGGATGTGATCGGGATTATTAAAGAACATAAATAAAATTGACTATTGTCGATTGACGATTGACTATTGAAAGAGGTAATTGAAATGATTGAAGAACTGAAAGATGATGTGATTCTCAAAAAAGTCGGCGGGCGGTTCAAGCTGTCGGCGCTGATCCAAAAGCGGATGATCGAACTGATGGAAGGCGGCCGGCCGCTCATCGAGGACACCGAAGGCAAGACCCAGATGGAAATCGTCGTCGAGGAAATCCGTCAGGGCAAGATCGCCCTGGAAGTGCCCGGCGCTGCGCCCTCGGCCAAAGAAAAGATCAAGGCCGACCCGTTCTGAGAAGTTAAAAGTCAAAAGTCAAAAGGTAAAAGTAAGGATCGCCTGCGGCGAGACTTGTTTTTATGATGTGCTTGATGGATGCAGACGGAAAATTCCAGAACGCTAAAATCCTGCTGGGTGTTACCGGCGGGATCGCGGCGTACAAGGCGGCGGATTTGGCGGGCAAGCTGACCGCCGCCGGCGCGTGTGTGCGCACCATCATGACCGAAAACGCCTGCAAGCTGATTACGCCCGTGTGCATTCAGGCGATGACGCATCAACCGGTCTATACGTCGATGTGGACACAGCCGTCGGCGTTTGACATTGGGCATATCGAGCTGGCCGACTGGGCGGACGCGGTGGTGGTCGCCCCGGCCACGGCCAACATCCTCGCCAAAGCCGCCAACGGCCTGTGCGATGACCTGCTCAGTACAACCCTGTGTGTGTGCTGGAATAAACCCGTCCTGCTGGCCCCAGCGATGAACAGCCGGATGTGGGCCAACCCCATCGTGCAGGGCAACCTGTCCCGCATCCGCGAACAGCTCAAGTTCCGCACCATCGGCCCCGACGCCGGACGTCTGGCCTGCGGCACTGAAGGCATCGGCCGCATGGCCGACCCCGCCGCGATTATCGAGGCGATCAAGGAAATGCTGTAAAAAAAGGACAGCCCTCAACGGCTGCCCTTGATCATAAATTCCGATACACATCCCGCCGATGGCCGATTTCAATGACCAGCACCAGCAATTGATTGTCATGGATGGTATAAACGATGCGATAATCGCCGCAGCGGACGCGATAGAGTTCTTTGAACCCTTGTAAACGCTTATGGCCTATCGGGCGAGGGTCGTTCTCAAGCCCATCGATTTTTTCTCCGAGTTGCTTTTGAATATCTTTGGATTGTGAGGCCAGAAATTTTTTTGCTCGCTTGGCCAGATCAACTTGGTATTGCATTCCTCACAACCCCAGCTCTTTTTTAATCTCTCGCCAGGGCGTAAAATCCCCTTCTTTGAGGGCTTCTTGGGCGGCCTTGATGTCGCTTTCGTCTTCCAGTCGCTCCAGCAGTTCCATATCTTCCATCGACACGATGGCAAAGGCGGGTTTGTTGTTTTTTTCAACGACGACCCGCTCGCCGCCGTAAATGACACGGTTGGCTAATTCGGATAATTTTAATCTAATTTCAGACATACTTATTGTTGTCATATTGAAACTCTCTTTCAAAAATCAGGATTTCTTCTTATAATATCGCAAAACTGAGCGATCAGTTCAAGAGAAATTTACAAAATTTGCAAACTTTATAAACATTATAAAGTTCATAAGATGCATAAAAAGAAACTAAATATCCTGATTACGGCCGGCGGGACGCGGGAATATATCGATCCGGTGCGGTTTATCAGCAATGCCAGCTCCGGCCGGATGGGCTATGCGCTGGCGCAGGCGGCGGTCAAGGCGGGGTGTCGGGTGACGCTGATTTCCGCCCCGACCGCATTGACGCCGCCCAAAGGGGCAGCGGTCGTACCGGTCGAAACCAGCGCCCAGATGTTTGCGGCGGTCAAAGCGGCGTTTGCCGACTGCGACGGCCTGATTATGGCCGCGGCGGTCTCGGATTATCGCCCAGAAAAGACCAGCCGCATCAAGCTCAAAAAGCAGGCCGCCGAGCTTGTCCTGCGGCTCAAGCCCACGCGCGACATCCTCGCCTGGGCCGGGCGGCACAAACAGCCGCATCAGCGATTGATCGGCTTTGCGCTGGAAGACCGCGACCTGCTTGCGAATGCGGAAAAAAAACTGCACAAGAAAAATCTCGATATGATCGTCGCCAATGCGCCGTCAGCCATCGGCGCGGCGGCTTCGACGCTCTATGTCAAGACCGCCGACGGCGACTGGCAGACGCTGCGGCAGACCTCCAAGCTCCACTCCGCAAAACGGCTGATCGCCCTGGTGCAATCACTGTTTGTCTCCCGCCGCTGAAACGGCCGCAATAAAAAAAGAACGCCGGTCGGGTGCGATCCGGCGTCCCTTTTTTCGCGCACTCATCCGTTAGGGCGCGCTGACAAGCCAGTTGGCGGCCATAATCGAAAGGTCATTGAGATTGACCACACCATCCGGCGTCAAACTGCCGCCGGGGCCGCCGATATCGCCGGGGATCGGGTCATCGCTGTAGGCCTTTTCATTGGTGGTCAGTTCAAACGCCAAATCCCAGCTAATCCCCTGCGGATATTCCACCGGTGTTCCGTCGCCCCAGACCGAGCCCGTAACGGGCGGCCAGAGACCGTCGGCGGTCATCTGGATGCGTACCGCGTCATCATTGTAAAAGTGTTCGCGGGTCTTCCAGCCCCACGGGTACTGCACCTGTGCGGCAGGGTCATAGACAGCAGAAATGCTCAGCCAGTACACAGTCCCCTCCGGACCAGACGGCTTTTGATAGAACCAATCGTCCTGACTGAGCAGTTGGTTGAATTGGAAGCAGGCCTCGTTTTCGATCGGCTCCAGCCGCGGGTCGAGGTCATAGCCCGCAAAATTCCACACCCACTTATCACAGGTATGTTCCCAGATCATTTCGCCCGGATGACTGAAGCTGAGCGGATCACCGGCGACAGCCGGAACATCCGTCCAGATGCCGATGTGAAACGCCTTGGGCAAGACCGGCGGCAGATGCGGCTGCGTCCAGCCGATGAACGACCCCCACCAATGCAGATCGGTAACGGGACGCTCATCCGTACACAGCCAGTCATCGGCCATAATCTGCTGGGGCTGCATCATGGGCTGATAGACCGACATCTCGTCCCAGCCGCGGATCAGCGGCACAGCGCCGCTTTGCGGATCCAGCACGGGCGGCTGTGTCCACTTGATGTATGTCCCTTTATAGGCATTTGTCTTTTTGGTGACCGTCAGGTTATGCCAGTAGTTCCACATCCCAACAAATTGGGGCTGGCCGGGCGGGGGCACGGGCTGTTGCCCGCCAACCCACTGGAAATTCTCATCGACGATAAAGAACTGAGACTGGGCCAGATTGAATGCCGGATTATTCGTAAAGCCTGAGGCCAGCGGATTAGCTGCCCCGATGCCGATCAAGCTGGTGTCAATCGTAATCGTTGTGGGCGTGTTCCATGGGATTTGCCCCGGACAACTCCACCACCATGACCGGATGTTGCCGTTGATGTCCTGAATGCCGAATGAGACCGCATTGATCTGGCCGGCGGCGCCGAACTGGGGTGCGGTAACGGTGATGGTAATGGTTGAATTGGTCAAGTCCGGGTCCAGACCGTAGTCATATTTCCAGGCGCTGGCGTAATCGCCGGTGGGAGTGTTCTCGTCGCCCCATTTCATCACAAGCCCGGCGTCTTCGGGGTCGGTGCCGCCGCTGCCGCCGCCTTCATAGACATGCAGTTCGGCCGGCAGAAACTGGGTCGGCGGATAGGGGTCGCCCTCGACCCATTCGGGCGTCTCCCAGTGCATCTTATAGCCCCACTCGGGATGATACCACTCGGCGGGGGTCATCGGGCGGATATTGGCCTGCGGCCATTCCAACTCCAGCAGCGCCGTCCAGTCCTGTTGTGAATCGACCAGAAAATGCGGCTTGCACGGCTCCGGCTCGCCAAGCAGGGTCTCTGTGATACTGAGCGGCACATCGACCATCACCAAAGGCGGCTCAAGGTTTCTAAGAATCATCAGCTCGGCATGGTCGATGGTTACCGCAAACAGCTCGGCACCGGTTTCGGGCAAATCAATTTCAAAGAATACATCGAAAAAGGACTCGGCCGGAAAGTCCGGCTGCAACTGCCGCGGTGGATTGAATTCGGCATTTACCTGCAACCTGCCGGGTTCCGGTAAACTCCAGGTTGTCATTACACCCGGTGCCGGCTGGACATTGATTACGCCTCCCACCGCCGGGTTGAAAACGATATTGACTTGCGCGTTTTGAACCTGAACCGGTATGTTTGGCGCCTGTATCACAACAGGGTTAACATACGAGATTCCTGCAGCGGGGCTTAGCGGCAAAGAGCTTAGATTGATGGACGGATTTGGCTCAATACAGAGACTGACATAAATATCTTTTGTCTCCGTATTTTGCTCAGCTTTCCAAGATTCACGACCCCAATAAAAACCGCTGCTGGCGGTCAGCACCATTCCTCGGCCAACCAGATTTGAATCTTTCCAGCCGATTGAATATGAGCCGTATTGATCTGAAAATCCTGGATTGCTGGCTCCGTTGGATTCCGTCAAACGCAAAGCTGCATGCGGAACCGTAACCGTAGTGCCCTTGTAATACACCTTGCCGCTGACGGTGTAAGCCCACAGCGGCGCGCTGCTGACCACCAGCAGCGCCAACACAATGTAACAAAGATTCTTCATTTTTTACCTCCCGAAAAATTAACTGTAACCATCTCGCATCACTCTTCAGGGCAATGCGTCAACGATCATTGCTGCCACAGCCACGCCGAGGCGAACAGCGACAAGTCGGCCAGGTTAACCGCGCCGTCGTTGTTCAAATCCGCCCGCGACGGGTCAAATACCGGCGAGGTCTCGATGACAAAATAATAATCCGCATACAGTGATTTTTCTGGTTCTCCGGTCGCGACGGCCAGTGTGTAGTTGATACCGCCGTAAATATTATGTGTCCCGATATCGAATAATCCGGTATCGACCATCCATACCTTGTCGCCGGAACTGTATTCGACATCCCAATACCACAGCGGTGCGGCCACCCAAAAGTGATCGTTCGCCTCATGGTCGCGATCCGTTGTCAAATAGCCCTTGACTGTCACCCATACCGGCGCATCGGTAACAGTGATTGTGCTATAATAATAAATATCTCCCTGAATCGAAAGCTCGTCATAATCAATTGTCTGGCTGGCATCCAGTCGCATCTTGCCATCTACGGTCAAACCGTCGGCGGTATATGCGGTTTTCAAACTGCTGCTGCCGAATACGTATCCCAAATAAAAGGCCTCTACATACAAATCCGCATCGCCGCCGCCATTGGAGTTGTCCGTTTGTTCGTCAAGGATATCCCCGTCGCCCATCGCCTTGACAAGAACTTTTTGCCAATGGTTGGTGATCGAGACCGCCGCCAGAGTGTTATTTGGGACCAACAGAACCATTCCAAATAAACTGAGCAAAAAAAGTGTGGATTTCATTTGAATTCTCCTTTGTATAAAACAGAATGAAATTGACGTGCAGATAGAAAGCTACCGTTCCAGACAAAACCACGTCCGGCCAAGTCGCCCCCACACGACGGTGACTGGGACAACGCGGCACAAGCCATTGCTGTTCTCCCTTAAACGGCTCTCTCGATGGTGCTATTTTACCACGCAGACCAACGGCGTGTCTATCCGTATTTATACTGAATTTTAGTGAGAAAAAGTAGAGGTATTATCGAGTGCGGATTACCGATATTAAAATCGATTGCAGACCCATCCCCTCCCTGCGGTCGAAAAGGAGCACAATTCCCTGCTTTGGAATAACGCAATCTCCCCGTTACCACTATTTAGTGATTGTTGAATTATTTAACGACCATTCAGCCGAATTAAATCCGAAGCACGAAATTCGAATTCCATTGCCGCTGTTCGTTTATTTCTTAAAAGACCAAAGTTATGCCCTTTATGTGTTTACGGCGCTCGGTAAATCAGTTTGAACTGGGCGCCGTTAGTCGGGTCTATATATCGGGTGGTCGATGTGGACTGCACCCATGCAAAATCCCTGTCGGTACCGGTTTCAAGGCCTTCATCCAAATCACAACTGTATGTGCCGCGAATAATCAATCCCGTCCCGGATTTGTAGATTGAACCGTCAGCGCTGTAGGTTACATAACTGATCGTCAGTTGGTTATTGGAAGCCGGATCGAGAGCAGTTACCAGAAATTTTCCCAGTCGTCCCTGCGAGGTCTTATAGACAAAGTATGTGCCGGGGTTGAACTCGGAACCGTTAGAGCCATAGATGTTGACTCCGCTCAGATGGCCGTATGCGTCGATGTTGGCGATCACGTCCGCATCGATGGCGCTGTAAGCCGGCACCGGATAGGTCTTATCCCAGTGACTTGACATCACCGCAAAATCCCGAAGCTCAACTTTGGTACTCCAGTTGATATCACAGCCGTCACACCAGTCCAGCATCAGGCAGTCATTGCTGAGCCATTCGGCGGCCAGGATCACCGCATCGTCGATCGTTACCGACCAGTCAACGTTTAAATCCGCCGGGTACGGCTCGACATACTGACCGGTGATGCGGAAGTTAAAGTCCCACGTTGTGTTTTCAGTCCAGTTGGCCCAGGTTGTCATATCCGCCGGGTTTACATTTTGCGTGCAGGTGTATCCGCTGCACAGCGGCCAGGGGTTGTCATTTCGGGCATAAATCGAAGAAGACAATTCATTGACTTCTCCTTTGTACACATAGCAGGTAAAGATATATTCTTCTTCGGCATTCAGCCACAGGTCTGCGGTGCCCAAGTCAAAATCAATCCAGCCGCCTTCAAACACGGCCGGTACATCCTCATACACCGTGCGCAGGATAGTCCCGGATGCATTGCGCACATGCAGATACAACCGTACCGCATGTCCAAAACCGTCGGGATTGTCATCGTAATCAAACCGAGAGGCGAACTGGAAACCGGCGGACTGAACCCGTGCCTGACGGGCCAGCACGATGCTTTGCCCGGCACCCAGATTGCGCGGCTTATAGGCCGTCCGGTCGTCGCCGCCGAACCATCGGTTTGCGTTGTGCGTATCCAGCGCGGTATCAAACGCCAGCAGTTCTCCGCCAATCACCCTGACACTCTGAGGCCCCAGTACATTGTTGCTCTCGTTGTATTCTTCCACCTGCTGGTCGGTATCTGTCTGTGCATACATTGAAAAAACACCCGTCGCCGAATAGGTGTAGCTTTTTGTCATGGTCTCGGTCGCGCCGGCCGCCAGCGACGTAAACTGCTGGTAGAGAGTCCCGTAATTGCCGATCCCCGGAGGTGAGGCCCGGTGGGCGTACCAGTCCAGATAAAACGGCGACGCTGGTGTTGTTCCCGCATTGTACACGGTCACCGTCACATCACACGGCTGTCCGGCGATTGGATACTCCGGATCGGTAACGATGGACTGAACGATCAGATCCACATTTGTGTACACCTTTTCATAAGCGCCCCTGTCCGCGGTTGCGGTTCCATTGTTATCGCCGTCCTGCGGGCGCGGCAGGCCGTCAAGATCGTCTGATGGGGCGTAGCCGTTGCTGCCGGTATCAATACACGGACTTCCCATCTGAAGGCGATAGTTGGATGTGCTCATGAACAGCGGGTCCTGATCGATATTATTCGATCCCGGCCCGGTCCAGCCGCCCTCAATGTCGCAGTAACTGACATCCAGATAGGTGCTGGCGGTGATGACGGAGATTTCATCCGGGACGTCCCCCCAGCAGATGCAGTTGCGAAAACGCGGCGCTTCGGAGTTGGTGTTGCCGAAAAACGCCCCGCCGACGATATTTGCCTCGTTTCCGGAAAACGTGCAGTTGGTGATGGTCGGATAGGTCTGGTTGCCCGCAATCGCGCCGCCCCAACTGCCGGAAACATTATCATAAAACAGGCAGTTGGTAATCGCCACATATTTGCCGGTGACGGTGTTGTGTCCGAAGCCCGCTATTGCCCCGCCGCCAAGCGAGCCGGGAGCGGTGCTTTCATTGCCGTGGAAATTGCAGCGGATGATCTCGGTTCCGCTGGAAAGCTGATAGATGGCGCCGCCGGTGGGGGCCGCATTGCCTGAAAATTCGCAATACCGCACATGAGCATCTGACCCGTCATCGTAAAGCCCGCCGCCGGACCCCGATGCGGTATTGTTGCGGATCCAGCAGTTCTGCACATATGGCGTCATGTAGCCGGTGAAGCCGCAGTCGATCGGCGTCGCATCCACATAAACACCCGCCCCATTCGCGGCACTGCCGTTCTGGATATAAAATCCGTCGATCACCGCATAGTGATTAATCTTGACGCAGCGGACAGTATTGTTGCCGTCAATAATTGTCGCATACGACCGCCAGTTTCGATCCTCCCAGACCGGATTGGCCTTGGAGGCAGGGAATCCGCCGTAGAGCGTATCGGCCGCACCAACCGCCAGTTCGGCGGACAGGGTATAGATGCCCTGTTTGACCCAGATTCTGTCGGAAGGGGCTGTACATTGCATCCACATGGGGTTGGCCGCAGTGAGGGCGTTTTGAATGTTGTTGAATGCCGTCGCCCATGACAATCCATCACCGCCGCCCGGCTTGGCAGCGTCGACATAATAGGTGACTGCCTGACTCTGACCGATCACACACGCAATGACAACACTGCACCACAAAAACCGAAAACAAGATTTGACTGCCGTTTCCATTTTGTTCTCCCTACACAAAAACTCTTATGCCATTCATTACACTTTTTTATCACATGTATCGCAAACAGAGAAACGCTCCCCTGTTTCTGAATGCCAAATCATGGAAAATGATGCGTGGAGGTCGCCGGCTGACTCTGCGCAAACCGATAGCCCGGTCAGATTCACGTATGCAGATAATCTCCTCTGGGCAGAATTGAGTCTGCGAGTGCCGCCCCCCGATCCGTATGGATGATGCGGCAATCATGGATGTTCGATTCCTTTACTCTTATCACTGTACCAAAAAGAAAGACGGTATGTCAATCCGTATTTATACGGATTTTGGGTGAGAAAAAGTAGAGGTATTATCGAGTGCGGATTGCTGGTATTTAGAAGCCGTTACAGATGTCCGGCCGGCCGTCATCGCTGTCGTAGGCCAGCGCATCGCCGTCGGCGTCTTCGCAGACGACCAGCCGCTGGATCTTCTCGGCGCGTTTGGTGTGCGAATCGACCGTCACCAGAATCGCGTTGATGCGGACATCGCCATTGGCAATGTCAAATGGAAACGGCATCTGTGTGCGGAACGCGCGAACGACGCTTTCGGGGTTGCGTCCCAGCACCGAATCGTGGGCGCCGGTCATTCCGATATCCGTAATACAGGCCGTGCCTTTGGGCAGAATCCGCTCGTCGGCGGTCATCACATGGGTATGGGTGCCGAACACGCAGCTGACCTTGCCTTCCAGATAGTAGCTCATCGCGATCTTTTCGCTGGTGGCCTCGGCGTGCATCTCGACGAAGATTATATCCGCCTCGTTCCGCAGGCGCGGCAGCAGCGCGTCGATCTTGGCATACGGGCAATCGGCCGGCTTCATATAGATGCGGCCGATGAGCGTTACAACGCCGACCGAGACGCCTTTGGAGGTGTGATACAGGGCAAAATCCTTGCCCGCGCTGGCCGGCGACAGATTGGCCGGGCGGACGATGTTCTTTTGGCTTTCGAGCGTGGGGATGATGTCGCGTTTGCGGTAGCAGTGGTCGCCCAGCGTGATCAGATCGACGCCGTATTTGCAGAGCTTGTCATAAATCTGCGGCGTTAAGCCCGACCCGCCGGCGGCGTTTTCGGCGTTGACGATGACACAATCGACCTGATGCTCGCGCACAAGGCCATTGAGCTTCTGCGCCAACACCCGCCGCCCGGGACGGCCGACCACGTCGCCGATACATAAGACGTTAATCTTCATCATCGTCTCCCTTTTTAGCCACAGAGAACGCGGTAATTTCCTATTTCCTACTTCCTATTTTCAAATTTGAAATAGGAAATTTGAAATAGGAAATAAATCTGTGGTTTCTTTACCGAGCGTATTCGATGCAGCGCACTTCACGCAGCAGGGTTACTTTGATCTCGCCCGGA
Source organism: Phycisphaerae bacterium (assembly GCA_041308685.1). Taxonomy (GTDB): domain Bacteria; phylum Planctomycetota; class Phycisphaerae; order Sedimentisphaerales; family Anaerohalosphaeraceae; genus T3Sed10-213. The sequence continues at coordinate 743 of JBFZBE010000199.1, read as the reverse complement.
TAGGTCATTTCTTCTTCGATCTTCTTGGCGATCTCACGGGCGGTTCTGAAAGCCGAGTCGTCGTTGATCTTCTGGGCATCGACGATCACGCGGATTTCGCGGCCGGCCTGAATGGCAAAGCTGCCCTCGACGCCTTCAAATGCGGCGGCAATCTCTTCGAGCTTTTCAAGCCGCTTGATGTAGCGTTCCAGTGTTTCGCGGCGTGCGCCCGGACGCGATGCGCTGATGGCGTCAGCCGCGGCGATCAGCGGCGTATAGGGGTTGTCCGCCGGAATATCGCCATGGTGTGCCTCGACGGCATTGATGATAATGGGCGATTCTTTGAACCGCCGCAGGAAGTTGGCGCCGATGGCCGGGTGGCCGCCTTCGATCTCGCGGTCCATCGCCTTTCCGATGTCGTGCAGCAGACCGGCGCGTTTGGCGATCGAGCCGTCCAGCCCCAGTTCGTCGGCCATGACCTGCGCCAAAAACGCCACCTCGACGCTGTGCCGCAGCACGTTCTGGCCGTAGCTGGTGCGATAGTGCAAAGCGCCGAGCATTCCGATGATCTTATTGTTCAGGCCGCGCACGTCCACTTCCTCGGCGGCCTCTTTGCCGATTTGCGTAACACGGTTATGCACATCCTTTTTGGTCAAGTTCACCACTTCCTCGATGCGGGTCGGGTGAATACGGCCATCCTGAATGAGCCGCTCCATACTCAGCCGGGCGACCTCGCGGCGGATCGGGTTAAACCCGCTGACGAC
>JBFZBE010000198.1:0-2766 GCA_041308685.1 Phycisphaerae bacterium | reverse complement strand
GCCCCTAACGGTATAGCGTATCTGCATCCCGGGCGCAGCAAAGCTCTTGTACCGCACGTTGCGAGCGCTTTCCAGCAGCACCATGCTCTGGGCAAACTGGCTTTTGTTCCGCACCAGCCACGAGGCCGATTCGATCAGCCCTTCCAGCAGCAGCACGCCCGGCAGCACCGGAAAGATCGGAAAATGATCCGCCAGATATTCCTCGGCCAGCGAGACGCTCTTGACCGCTGTCAGCGTATGCCCCTGTGTAAGTTCGGTAACTTTATCGATCAGTACAAATTTCATTGTGGGATTTTAGCTCAAAACGTACATTTTTCCAGTTATTTTTGGCGTTTTTTTAGTATAAACGCCTTTTTTCATCACAAAAGAACGCCGGATTTTACACCCTTGACATCAAAAGTCAACGCCTAAAAGTGAATGTGAAAAAAAGTAAAAGAAGACCTTGGATGGAATTGTTTCTTTTGTTCTGTGCGGTTTTGGTCAGACTGGGGCAGATGTTACAATTCCGGTATCATTTCAGGATAAATAGAGCCGGAATTGTTGATTTTGAAGATATAGATCAGCCCCGGCCGGAGTTGCTTATAGACAACATTGCCAAAAAGTGCCTGAATGCCCTGATTCTGCAGGCGGTTCAAGTTGTTGGACAACCCCCAGATCGCATCCCAAAACTGCTGCCGCTCATCAAGTGACAGCGTTTTGCCCAGCGCCGCATAGCGCAGCGGTTCGCCTTGGGGTGTTTGCAGGATAAATCCTTCTTCGGGGGTCATTTTTTCGCCATAGACCCGCCGCCACAGATAGATCGCCCGCTGGCGTCCATCCATCACCAGAGGGGCGGTGAATTTGACGATCAGTGCGTCAAAATGCGCCACATCGCCTTCAATCTCAAATTGCTTTTCCAGCACCCGCCGCGTCATTTCCTGCGGGTCCGTTTCGACGAACAATATCCGGGTAAAAAGCTGCCCATCGCGTGTTTCCTGCCCCAGCACCTTGGCGTAGCCAATCTGCGTTTCCTCGGTCAAATTGGCGATGGCCTCTTTGAGCGATGCGTTTTCGGCCAGCAATTGTTCGACCGTCGCATTGGCGGTCAAATGCCGCCAGATCATCACCCCGCCGGCGACGGCCAGCCCCAGCACTGCCAGTGTAATCACCTGCCGAATGGTAGTTAATAGTGATTTCATTGTACGCCGTTGGTTGGGCGGCGGATGCCATAGGGCTGCTTGAGGCCGCCGCGTCCGTTTTGCTTGTGAAAGTCGGCCAATATCTGCCCGACTTCTTTGGGGTCATCGCTCAGATAAAACACATCCATATCCTGCGGGTCGATAAACTGGTTCTTTTCTAAAAGCTGCTTGCGAATCCAGTCCACCAGTCCGCCCCAGAAATCCTTGCCCATGCAAATGACCGGAAAATACGCCTGTTTGAGCGTTTGAATCAGCACCAGCGCCTCAAAAAACTCGTCCATCGTGCCAAAGCCGCCCGGCATCACCACAAACCCGTGGGCATATTTAAGGAACATCACCTTGCGGCAGAAAAAGTACCGAAAATGCAGCCGCAGATTCTGATATTTGTTGGGCTGCTGTTCCTGCGGCAGTTCGATGTTCAGCCCGACACTTTTGACCCCGGCTTCGCGGGCGCCGCGGTTGGCCGCTTCCATAATCCCGCCGCCGCCACCGGTAATGACCGCAAACCCCGCTTTGCCCACCTCGCGGGCGGTCTCGACAGCCAGGTTGTAGTAGCGGCTGCCTTCCGGCTCGCGTGCTGATCCAAAAATAGATACCGCAGGTCCTATATGTGCCAGCTCGTCAAATCCCTCGACAAACTCGGCCATAATCCTGAAAATCCGCCAGGTTTCATCCCGCATTTCAGTATATTCGGTCATTTTATCTCCACTTTAGAAATATAGATACACTCCGAGTATGCATTATATCGGCCATCCCCCCGTACAAGTTCACCCCAAAATTCAGAACGCAGACGCCATGTAGCGGGTCGGATTTTGAGTTGTTCAACCCCGCAAGATGCACCTGGTCTTGATTTCACGAACTACTTTTTGCCGGCAGTGAGGTTGGAGCCAGACGGTCGGCGATTATTTGCATCTGGTGGGTATGTCCTGCTCTACGGGTTACCCCTTCTCCGGATTTTTGAGTTCATCGACCTTGGGCAGGTCTTTGAGCGAGCTTAGGCCGAAGATGTCGAGAAATTTTTTGGTCGTTCCGTAGAGCATGGGGCGTCCGAGAATTTCGGCGCGGCCGACGATCTTGACCAAGCCCTTATACATCAGGTTGCGGATGACCTCGCCGGAGGCCACGCCGCGGATGGCCTCGACATCGGCCCGGATGACCGGCTGCTTGTAAGCGATCACCGCCAGCGTCTCCAATCCCGCCGGCGAGAGCTTGTTGTCAGTGCGAACCTTAATAAGCTTACCCAACCATGGGTTAAAGGCCGGCAGCGTCATCATCTGGTAGCCGCCGGCGATTTTTTCGATCCGAAAGGAAAAACCGCCCTGCTTGTACTTTTTATTGAGGTCCTTGATGCACTGGCCAATCTGTTTGACGGATCCGGCCTCGGCAATATCCACCAGCCGCTTGGGACTGAGCGGTTCATCACTGGCAAACAGCACTGCCTCAATGACCGTCTCGAAGGAAGTCTCGTACTCTTCCGGCTCCAGCGGCTCGGCATCTTCCGTCTCGATTTCCTCATCGGCCTGATCTGCTTGCTCAGAATCGGCTTGTGTATTATCAGCCAGCTGCGGCGGAAATTCATCTACCGGCT
>JBFZBE010000197.1:0-8007 GCA_041308685.1 Phycisphaerae bacterium | reverse complement strand
CTTTGTAAATGACCAACTGCCCGGGGCTTTCGGCCAACCCGGCAAACAGCGAACCAAGCATCACCGCCGATGCGCCGGCGGCAATGGCCTTGGTAATATCGCCGCTCAAACGGATACCCCCGTCGGCGATCACCGGCACGCCGTGCTTGTCGGCGACCTCGGCACAGTCCATCACCGCCGAAACCTGCGGCACACCTACGCCCGAAATCACACGCGTCGTGCAGATTGCCCCCGGCCCAATGCCAACCTTGACCGCATCGGCACCTGCAGCAATCAAATCCTCCGCCGCCTGCGCCGTCGCGATGTTGCCCGCGATCACATCGATCTTGAAGTTATCCTTAATCCACGCCACCATTTCAATGACATTTTTGGAATGGCCGTGCGCGGTATCAACAACGATCACATCCACCTCGGCGTCGATCAAACTCTTGACGCGATCGCGGTCTTTAACGCCGACCGCCGCCCCGACCCGCAGCCGCCCGCGGCCGTCGCGCACCGAATACGGAAATTGCTGGACACGGTCGATATCGCGCATCGTAATCAACCCGGCCAGTTCACCCTTGCTGTTGACCAGCAGAAGCTTTTCGACGCGGTGCTTTTGCAAAATCACCTTGGCCTGCTCCAGTGTCGTGCCCGCCGGGCCGGTTACCAGATTGGTCTTGGTCATCACCTCCCGAATCTTGACGCTGTCATCGGTCAGAAACTTCAAATCGCGCCGGGTCAGAATCCCCACCAGTTTACCGCCCTCGACCACCGGAACACCGGACACATTCTGCTCGTTCATCAACTGACGGGCGGCCAGAACGGATAAGTCCGGACTGAGCGTAACCGGATCAAGGATCACGCCGTTTTCCGACCGCTTGACCTTGACCACCTCGCGCTGCTGGGCCTCAATGCTCAGATTCTTGTGGATAATCCCGATACCGCCTTCCTGCGCCAAGGCAATCGCCAGCGCCGACTCGGTGACGGTATCCATCGCCGCCGAAACCAGCGGGATATTGATCCCCACGTTCCGCGTCAGGCGGGTGCATGTGTCGGCCTGCGCAGGGACAAAATCGCTCCGCGCCGGCAACAGCAGGACATCATCAAAAGTTATCCCTTCGGCCACTATTTTGGCACTATTCAGCATAGAGTTTCTCCAGCTAAGCATATTAAAATATATAAAACCCGTAATATATTGAGGAAACAGCCCCCCGTCAAAGAAAATCTACCCCCATTATTCGAGTTGACCGGGGGTGAAAACAGTGTAAGCAAATGAAATTTAGCAATTCCCTGCATCAGAAACCCTAAATGTCTTATTAAAAAGTCAGAAAAGGGGTTGAAATGATTTGGAATACTGGTATAATGCGCGGCTTGTAAATAGAGTAAAACAGTAAAAAGGGCATAGGGCCCTGTGCCGAATTGTCGGCGAAAGGATCAACAGAGCGTATGATTAGTAAAGAAAAGAAGACACAGGTTATCAATGATTTCAAAACTGCGGCCAGCGATACCGGCTCGCCCGAAGTGCAGGTGGCAATCCTGAGCAGCCGTATCAACGAGCTGACCGACCACCTGAAAACCCATCCCAAAGACCACTCATCGCGACGCGGCCTGCTGAAAATGATTGGCAATCGCGCCTCTTTGCTCAAGTACGTCAAGACCAAAGACCTCAACCGCTACCGGACGATCATCTCCCGCCTGGGTCTGCGTAAGTAATTTCAATTAAACATCTTCCGTTCGTCTTGAAGGTGTGCGGAAAGGGTGTTTTCTTCGAGTTCAAGACGTTTTAGATAGAGTAAAGAAAGCTAAGGTTATTGCCTTTCAGGCAACCGCAGCACAAACAATTTAATTTCAGCAGAAAGCAGACAGTTATGTTTACGATACATCGCGTAGAAAAAGAAATCGGCGGTAAACTCATCCGCCTTGAGACCGGGCGTATCGCCCGTCAGGCACACGGGGCCGTCATCGCCAGCATCGGCGATACGATGGTGCTGGCCGCGGCCGTAACCGCCCCGCCCCGCAGCGAGGACATTGACTATTTCCCCCTGAGCGTCGATTACCGCGAAAAATACAGCGCCGCCGGCAAGTTTCCGGGCGGATTTATCAAACGGGAAGGTCGTCCTTCGACCAAAGAAACCCTGACCAGCCGAATGATCGACCGTCCGCTGCGTCCGCTGTTTCCTGACGGCTACTTCAACGAGGTACAGATCACCGTCAGCGTCATCAGCGCCGATCAGGACAACGACCCGGACGTGCTGGCGATGCTGGCCTCCAGCGCGGCGCTGTGCGTCAGCAAAATCCCTTTCCAAGGGCCGCTGGGCGCCTGCCGCCTGAGCAGCATCGACGGCCAGTTTGTCGCGTTCCCCACCCACAAAGAGCGTGAACACAGCGAATTTAACCTGATTCTGGGCGGCACACGTCAGGCCATTAATATGATCGAGGTGGATGCCAAGGAAGTCTCCGAAGGATTGGCCGCTGAGGCCGTCCAGGCCGCTCACGGCTTTGTCAAGCAGACCTGCGATCTGATCGATGAGCTGGTGGCAAAGTGCGGCCAACCGACCAAGGAAATCCCGATCTTCGCGCTGGACGAAACGCTCAGCAAGCAGATCGAGGCCGACACCTTCAAGGCGCTTTACGACGCTTATCAGACCAAAATCAAGGCCGACCGCAACGCTGCGATAGCCGCGCTGGTGGACGCCCAGATGGAAAAATACGTCAAGGCCGAAACACCCTCGCTGACCAGCACGCAGCTCAAACGCATCCTGGAAAACATCCAGTGGAAAGTCGTCCGCAAGCTGCTGCTGGAAGGCAAGCGTCCCGACGGCCGCGCGTACGACCAGATTCGCCCGATTCACTGCGAGGTCGGCGTATTGCCGCGTTCGCACGGCTCGGCGCTGTTTACCCGCGGCGAAACGCAGGCGCTGGTGTCCTGCACGCTGGGGACAGGCCGCGACGAGCAGATCGTGGACGGCCTGACCGAGGAGTTCGGTCAGGACTTTATGCTGCATTACAACTTCCCGTCGTTCTCGGTCGGCGAGGTCAAGCCCTTCCGCGGCCCCGGCCGTCGCGAGATCGGCCACGGCGCACTGGCTGAAAAAGCCCTCGAACAGCTCAAACCGGCCAAAGAGGATTTTCCCTACACCATCAAGATCGCCTCGGACATCACCGAATCCAACGGCTCCAGCTCCATGGCATCGGTCTGCGGCGGCTGTTTGGCAATGATGGACGCCGGCGTTCCGCTGGCACGTCCGATCGCGGGCATCTCGGTCGGTCTGGTTACCGAAGGCGACCGCTATGAACTGCTGACCGACATCATCGGCGATGAAGACCATTTCGGCGATATGGATTTCAAGATCGCCGGCACGACCAAAGGCATCACGGCCATCCAGTTGGACATCAAGGCCTCCGGCCTGCCGCACCATATTATGGTCGAAGCGCTGGAACGCGCCCGCAAGGCACGGCTCAATATCCTGGAGACGATGCGGCAGGCCATCGCCGCACCGCGTGCCGAACTGAGCCAGTACGCCCCGAAGATCATTACCATCAAGATCGACCCGGAGTTCATCGGCAAGGTTATCGGCCCGTCCGGCAAGACCATCCGCGCGATCCAGGAGCAGACCGGCTCGCTGATCGATATCGAAGAGGACGGCACTGTATCCATCAGTTGCGTCGGCGGCGACGGCCACATCAAGGCCCGCGATATTATCGAAGGCATGACCACCCCGCCGAAAGTCGGCAAGATTTACCGCAACGCCAAGGTCGTTTCGGTCAAGGAGTTCGGCGCGTTCGTCGAACTGACGCCGGGCGTCGAGGGGTTGTGCCATGTCAGCGAACTGAGCGACGGTTACGTCAAGACCGTTGACCAGATTTGCAAACAGGGCGACCTGATCGATGTCAAGCTGCTGCTGATCGACGAACAGGGACGCTTCAAACTCAGCCGCAAGGCGGCGCTGGCCGAACTGAATATGACCGACAAAAAAGGCGACGGCACCGATGAGCAGAGGCCGGAACGCAAACGCGAACCCCGGCACGACAGGAAAAACGAACATCGCCGCGACAGAGATTAATACGGCGGATCGTTAAACCGGTAAGTAAGATATTTCGGCAGGCAGCCGTAAAACCCTGCCTGCCTTTTTTATTGACGATTGACTATTGACGATTGTGAAAAAAGATGCAGTCATTTTGGTTGTGATGCCGCAGCGGGATCAAGCCGAGGCGATTGAGGCGGCGTTTGCTGCGCAGGGCTTCAAGACCTTGCGTGCCGCGCAGCCGCAGGAGGTCGCCGAGTTTTTAGAGATATCGCCGATCACAGCGGTGTTCTGCGCCTATACGTTTGTCGAAGATGGCGACGGACTGAACGTTCTTTCGCAGGTGCGTCAGCAAAATCCCGCGATCGCGGTAGTGATGGTTGCCGATACGCCTGATTTGAACGCCTGCAAACGCTCGCTGAAGCTGGGCGCGTACGATTTTCTGGTCGCCCCGCTGGATCGCGATGAACTGGCACGACTGGCTGCCGAACTGCGTCCGACCGGCACGACCAAGGGCGTGGAGGACTTTACCTTCCCCGGCATTTACAGCCGTTCGCCGGCCATGCAGGGCATCTATCGCATCCTGCGGCGCGTCGCCCCGACCGACCTGACGGTGCTGATCGAAGGCGAATCCGGCACGGGCAAAGAATTGACCGCCCGCGCCCTGCACGCCAACTCCAAACGCCGCGAAAAGCCATTCTATCCGCTCAACTGCGCTGGGCTGGCCGAGAGCTTGCTGGAAAGCGAACTGTTCGGCCACGTCAAAGGCGCTTTTACCGGCGCGACGGTGGACCGCAAGGGGCTGTTTCAGATGGCCGACAAAGGCACGCTGTTTCTTGATGAGATCGGCGATATGCCGCTGCTGATGCAGGCCAAGCTGCTGCGCGTGCTGGAGGATGGATTGGTGCTGCCGGTCGGCGGCAGTACTCCAGTCAAGGTCGATGTGCGCGTCATCAGTGCGACCAACCACGATCTGGCCAAACTCGTCGAGGAAAAAAAGTTCCGGCAGGATTTGTATTTCCGCATCAAAGGCGTCAGCGTTACACTGCCGCCGCTGCGGAATCGCCCGCAGGATGTACCGGAGTTGTTCGGCTATTTTCTCAAAGAGGCCACCGAGGAGATCGGCGCCGATATCCATCTGATTACCGAGCCGGCGATGCGGGCGATGATGAGTTACTCGTGGCCGGGCAACGTGCGGCAGTTGCGGCACGTCGTGCGGACGATGGTCGCCCTGTGCGACCGCGACACGATTGACCTGCGAGACCTGCCGCCGGAGATCGCCCGTGTCAAACAGCTCGAAGCGCCCGCCGCGACGGCATCACCGCTGCAATCGGGCATCGATGAGCTGGCGGGACTGCCGCTGGAAGAGGTCGAGCGCGAGCATATCCGCCGCACGCTGGAACTGACCGGCAACAACCGTACCGAAGCGGCCAAACTGCTCAAAATCGGCGAACGCACACTCTACCGAAAGATCAAAGAATACGGACTGTAAAGAAAGTAAAAAGGTAAAAGTCAAAAGTAAAAATTAAGGAAGCTCCTCACTTTTAACTTTTGACTTTTGACTTATATGAAGCTTGTTCTCCTTGCAGACATACACGGCAAGCTCAAGCCGCTGGAGCGGATGGGGTCGGCGTTTGCGGCAGCGGATGCGGTAGTGCTGGCTGGCGACATCACTGATTTCGGCGATGCCGACGCGGCGCACGAGGTGATCGCGTTCATTCAGAAATCGGCCAAAAGGGTGCTGGCCGTGCCGGGCAACTGCGACCCACCCGCGGCGGCGACCTATTTGATGCAGGCCGGTGTGAGCGTTCATGAGCAGTCCGTTTGCATCGATGGGTATTGGTTTATCGGCGTCGGCGGCTCGCTGGGCGGTGCAGGCACAAATTGCAGCGCCCGGCAGTTTGCCGACACGCTCGAAAAAGCGTATGCCCAATGCGATCATCCGCAGCGGCTGGCCGTCATCACGCATCAGCCGGCATACAATACGGCATTGGACGCTGTCGCGCCCGGCCGGCACACCGGCAACCCGGCGGTACGCGCGTTTATCGACCGCGTCCGGCCGCAATTGGCCGTCAGCGGCCACATCCACGAACTGATCGGCACCGACATTATCGGCGCGACAACGTTTGCCAACCCCGGCCCGGCCAAAAACGGACACTATGCACAGATTGAATGGCTGCACAGCGGCATCCGTGTCCAACTAAAGCGGATATAAGCAATCAGGACACTTTGCCGCTGCTATGCTTTTTCGGAAACGGCCGTAAACAACGGGTCAAGCGTCGCGGCAAGCTGTTCCAGCGACTTGGACTCATCTTCATTCAAGGGACGATAATCCGCCGCCAGCGACACCGCCAGCCGAAACAGCGTGTCCGTGCCCGGCGGAATGGCCGCAACAACACCCGGCTGCGACAGCGTCCAATACAATGCCTTTCGCGCCAGCTCCGGCTCGATGATCGGTTCATACCAGGTCTTGGGCCAGTTCTTGCGTTCCTGCTCGTCGTGCCATTTCTGCTGGGCGATGGCCTTCAGCGTTAAAATCGCCACACCCCGCTCATTGGCCATCTTTAGCACATCCTGATCGAATTTGCCCCGATAATGACAGGCAAAATTGACCGGATACAAAATGGTATCAAAATCAAAGTTCTGCATCGCATAGATGGCCGCCTCCGGACTGTGCGCCGAAAAACCGATGTAGCGAATGATGCCCGCTTTTTTGGCTTCCAGAATGGTCTTCATCGCTCCGTCCGTCGCAAGCGAGGCCTTGACATCTTTTTCCACATCGGTAACGCCGTGCAACTGAAACAGGTCAAAATGGTCGGTCTTGAGTTTTTTGAGCGATGCATCCAGTGTCTGTTTGGCCTCGGCGGCGGTGCGGAGGTGCGTCTTACAGGCCAAAAACACCTTGTCGCGCCACGGCTTTAAGGCAGGGCCGAGAATCTCCTCGGCGTTGCCATAGGATGGGGCGACATCGAAATAATTCACGCCCGCCGCGACGCTTTCGGCCACGATCTTGTCGGCCTTGGGCTGCTCTTCGTTCATCACGACGATACCGCCAAAACCGATTACCGACAGTTCTACGCCGGTTTTACCCAGTGGACGCTTAGGCAGGGGCTTGGCCGGAGGATTTGCAATGCACTTTTCAACCTCGGCAGCGACTGCGGGATTCTTGGCCAGCATCGCGGCCGCGACGGCTGCCGATGACATTTTCACAAACTCACGTCTTGAATTCTTCATTTTTCGACTCCCCAAAATGACATTCGGTATTTTTCCCTATCATACGCTCTCTGTCCCCCGCTGACAAGCAGGAAATAACGGCCTATTGTTGGGCGGAGTTTTTCTTGCGTCCTTCTGCACGTGCAACTATAATTTCTGCAAAACCGGGCGATAAAACAGGATTGAACTTTGAAAAAGGAGGCATTGTGTCAAAACGCGAAATGCTGTCGTTGATGATCAAACTGGTGGGCGTGTATTGTCTGATACAGTTGGTGCCGGGAGTGTTGCAGGCCTTCGGAGTTGCTGCAAGTTCTTTAAGTTCACTTCAGGCAGAGCCAACAGGAATAACAATTGTATTGTCGATGTTAATGATGGCATTCACTTTATTATGGATCGCTCTGTATATTTGGGTGATCCGCAACAGCGACAACTTTGCCACACGGCTTTATCCGGTCGATGCCCCGGTTGGCCAAATGACATCGCTTGGTGTCAAGGACATTCAGAAACTGGGCTATCACTTCATTGGCCTGACATTAATCGTCAAAACACTGCCGACCGTGGTGATGGCTGTCTATCGCATTCTGGCCGAACAGGGCAATAGTACACAAATGTTTTACCACCATTCACAGTTGATCTCACCGGTGATGCAGCTTGCTATCGGGCTGTTTTTGTTCCTCTCGCCTCGGAGCATCGCCAACCTCTGGGCTAAAATCTGCGGCAGGGATTTCTCTTCAGCGCAATAACAAAATCGGATAACAAAAAAAGAAGGGGCAGCAACGCACTGCCC
>JBFZBE010000196.1:0-3096 GCA_041308685.1 Phycisphaerae bacterium | reverse complement strand
CCGCAGCGCAAACGCTTTGCCGTCAGCTTTACGCAGATGTTCGTAGCAATCAACCTGTCGCAATACCCCGAAAGCTTGCTGGAATCGGAGCTGTTCGGCCACACCAAAGGCGCCTTTACCGGCGCGGTCAGCGCACATGAAGGGCTTTTGAGTTTATGCGGGCGGTATGGCTCGATCTTTCTGGATGAGATCGGTGAAATCGACATCCCCGCACAGGTCAAGCTGCTCAAGGTGCGGTAAGAACGCACCTACAGCCCTGTCGGCAGCCATGAAAAACGCCGGTTCGGCGGGCGGGTCATCGCCGCAACCAACCGCCCCGTCAACACACTCCGGCAGGAAGGCAAATTCCGTGACGACTTCTATTACCGGCTCTGCTCGGACTGTATTCGTATGCCGTCGCTGGCCGAGCGCATCGGCCAGCATCCACAGGAACTGGCCGAGCTGGTGCGGTATTTTGTCGGCGTGATCGTCGGCAAGGACATCGGGCAGGCCGCCGAGCGCGTGCTGGAGATCATCGACAAGCGGCTGGGGCATGATTACCACTGGCCGGGCAATGTCCGCGAGCTGACCCAGTGCATCCGGCGGGTGCTTGTCAAAGAAGATTACGAAGGCGACCTGATGAGCAGCGGCCATGCGCTGGACGGCTTGTGCAAAAAAATGCAGTCCGGCAGCGCGACCGCCGACCAGGTGCTCAGCGACTACCTCAAACACCTCTACGCCCTGCACGGCAGCTACGAAACCGTCGCCCGCATCGCCGCCCTCGACCGCCGCACCGTCAAAAAGAAAATCACCGAAACGGCCTAACGAACTGTAAAGAATCAAGTTGATCCTTTACACCCAAACACACCACGGTATTGATCCGCAGATTACCAAATATTTATTTGAGTGATATGCACTTCTTGGCAGTTGTTTTAGGTTAACTCACAAAATCGTCAATCTTGGCGATCTGATAGGGGTTGGCGGTTGTGCCATCCCCGCCGAAGTAGGCCAAAGCATTGACCGAAAAGACCGCTGCCGCGACGATGGTTTATAATCGTAAAAATAGCTCCATTGTATCCCATATATACTTTCTGCTTTTTGGCTCGTTCTGCTGTTTCCTTCACGTTTTCTGCCGAAAAACCGAACTCCTAACGACCTTGTCATTCGGCTAAAATTTACTTTTTTTGAAACAATTTTCACGCCCCTTCCGTCTTTATAGAGTATCTCTTGCGGGAAGTAGTCTATGGTGGTATAATTTGTACAATGTTATAACTCAATTTTATCTTTTTTAGGGTTTTTCTGTGGCCAAGCGATTAGGCGAATTGTTATGCCAAAAAAATCTGCTGACATCCGGGCAGCTTGAAACCGCTTTGGCGGCTCAGCCGGCCAGCGGCAAGCGGCTGGGGGAGTTGCTGCGCGAGGCAGGTACTGTCAGCGTGCGGCATTTAATCGAAACGCTGGCCGAACAGGCCGGCATTGAGCGGATTGTGCTTGAAGAACGCACCATCGAACCCGATGTGCTGGCGCTGGTTCCGGCGGAGGTGGTCAGTCAGTACAACCTGATCCCCGTCGAGCGGCAAAACGGCCGGTTGACTGTGGCGATGGCCGACCCGTTCAACCATGAGGCCGTAGCCGACCTGCGGCTTTTGACGGGACTGGCGATACGCCGGTGCTGCTGTACGGCCACCGATCTGGAAAAGGCCATCCTCAGGTATTACGGCAGCAATGTCGCGCGAATGCTGCACAACCTGGCGCCGGGCGAAAAAACCGCCGATATGCAGACCGTCGGCGGCGGCATCGAGGGCGATCAGATCAGCACGGCCACACTGCAGGAATTGGCGCGCGAGCCGAGTTTGGTCAATCTGGTCAACTTGATCCTGCTGGAGGCCATTGAGGCCCGTGCCAGCGACGTGCATATTGAGCCGTTTGAAAAAGAGGTGCGCATCAAGTACCGCATCGACGGCATCCTGATCGAAAAATCCGCCTCGCCCAAGCGGCTGCACGCGGCCATCGTGTCGCGCGTCAAGATCATGGCCAGTATGAACATCGCCGAGCGGTTTGTGCCGCAGGACGGGCATATTGAGTTTTCCGCAGCCAAAGGCAAGATCGATATCCGCGTATCGACCGTGCCGACGATCTTCGGCGAGGCAATTGTGATGCGTCTTCTGGATCGCAGCGCAGCGCTGATCCAACTGACGGATTTGGGGATGAGCGATCAGACGCTGACGGGGTTTTCGCAGTGCCTGAACAAAGCGCACGGCATTGTCTTGGTCACCGGCCCGACCGGCAGCGGCAAGACGACCACGCTGTACGCCTCGCTGAATCGTATTTATGCCCCAAGCTTGAAGATCATCACGATTGAAGACCCGGTGGAATATCAGTTGGACGGCATTGTACAGATTCCGGTCAATCCGCGTCGCGGGCTGACGTTCGGCCGCGGGCTGCGGCATATCTTGAGGCAGGACCCGAACATCATCATGGTCGGCGAAATCCGTGACAAGGAAACGGCCGACATCGCGATCCGTGCGGCGCTGACGGGGCATTTGGTGTTCAGCACACTGCACACCAACGACGCGGCCGGGGCGATCACGCGATTGATTGATATGGGTGTCGAACCGTTCCTGCTGGCCAGTTCGCTGGAAGGCGTACGTGCCCAGCGGCTGGTGCGCAAGATTTGCCCGCACTGCCGCCAGCCGTATCAGCCGGGAGCGTCGCTGCTGGACAGCTTGAACAACGCCATCCGCATCGAACCGACGATGACGCTGTATCATGGCCGGGGCTGCGAGGAGTGCAACCGCACGGGAATGAGCGGTCGTGTGGGTATCTTTGAGCTGCTGCGGATCACCGAATCGCTGCGCAAACTCATCGCTTCGCGTCCGACGACCGAGCAGATTCTGGCCGCCGCGCCGGCCGACCATGTCAGTATGCGGCACAACGGCGTGGAAAAGGCGCTGGCGGGCATGACCACGCCGGAGGAAGTGCTGCGGGCAACTCAGGGAGTGGAAGAAGAATGAAGAACTATGAATTAAGAATGGAGTAGAAAATTGCCTTTCTTCATTCTCAATTCTTAATTTGTTTTTGTAACATATAAAAAATGGCAACCTACAACTACAAAGC
>JBFZBE010000195.1:0-2621 GCA_041308685.1 Phycisphaerae bacterium | reverse complement strand
GTGGATGTGCAGAAGGCCGTAAAAGCCGCCGACGGCAAAGTCGTTCTGTGCGGCAATCTGGACCCGTCGGCAGTGATGTTTCAGGGCAGTCCCGCCGAGGTGGTCGAGGCCTCATTGAAGTTCCTTGGCAGTGCGGGGCGCAACTGCATTCTGATGCCCGGCTGTGAGATTCCGCCCGGAACACCCGCCGCAAACATCCGGGCGCTGACCGAAGCGGTCGGCAGTTTTACCAGTAGATAAACCGCAAAAACAGATTGCGGTCGGCTTCGGGCAACTGCTGCACGTCGGGTATCAGATAGCGGTTTTCGTCGGTATCGATCAGCAGTTTGCCGCCGTGGCCGTAGTTGTAAGCGCGGTCGCCCTGCCAGCGCATCATAAAGTCCACCGGCCCCAAATCGGTTTCCGCATCAAAATGCAGATAGCCGCTGAAATGCTCGATGCGGCGGATGCCGGTGATGGTGTGCAGCAGGTAGCGCTTGGTCAGCGACTGGGCGACCAGCTCCTGTGCGGCCGACGGCCATTCGTCCAAATCGCGGATCAAGCCGATCTCGACCTCGTGCTTTTCGCCGTCCAGATACCGCAGTGAAATATATTTCCGCGCAAAATGCACCGGCCGGCACCGCACCGCAAACACCCCGCCGTAGATGGCCTCGTCGCGGATGGTTACATGCAGCGCGCCTAAGTTGCCCAGATGAATGATCGCCGCCTCCGGCGTCAGCCAGCGGGGGTGGTGGCCCTTGAGCGGCGGCAGCGGGGCGGA
This sequence comes from Phycisphaerae bacterium, assembly GCA_041308685.1. Taxonomy (GTDB): domain Bacteria; phylum Planctomycetota; class Phycisphaerae; order Sedimentisphaerales; family Anaerohalosphaeraceae; genus T3Sed10-213. Next base: position 1,861 of record JBFZBE010000195.1, on the reverse strand, counting down.
TGCAGAGGTCGGGGGCGAGTGGCTGTCCTGCTCGTGTTTGGCCTCGACGCTCAATTGCTCGATGCTGGGGGTGTGCTTTTGTCCCTGGATCCGCAGCAGCCGTGCGTAGATGCCGTTCTGGTCGATCAATTCCTGATGCGTGCCATACTCGGCGATGCGTCCCTGATCGACCACGACGATGCGCGTCGCCCGCCGCAGCGTGCTGAGCCGATGGGCGATGGCGATGGTCGTGCGGCCTTTGATGACCTCGGCCAGGGCGTCCTGAATGGCTGCCTCGCTTTCGGCATCGACGTTGCTGGTCGCCTCGTCAAGGATCAAGACGCGCGGGTCGGTCAGCAGGACGCGCGCAATGCTGATGCGCTGGCGCTCGCCGCCGCTTAGCCCCGCCCCGCGCTCGCCGACCCAGGTGTCATAGCCGTGCGGGGTGCGCATAATAAAATCGTGGCAGTTGCCTGCTTTGGAGGCGACGACGGTTTCTTCAAACGTCGTTTCCGGTTTGCCGTAGGTAATGTTTTCCCAGATGCTGCCGCGGAACAAAAACGGCTCCTGCAGGACCACGCCGATCTGACTGCGCAGCTCGTCCAGCGGGATCGCCCGCACATCCACGCCATCGACCTTGACGGCGCCTTCGTCCACGTCGTAAAAGCGGCATAAGAGATTGACCAGCGTCGTCTTGCCCGAACCGCTGCGTCCGACCACGCCGATCATCTGGCCGGGGGCGATCTGCAGATTAACCTCCTGCAAAACCGGGGTGTGGCGATTGTAACCGAAGGAGACGTTTTGGAAATCCAGCCGGCCCTGCATCGGTTTAACGTGGCACGGCTCAGCGGCGTCGATGATCTCGACAGGACTATCAAGGATTTCAAAGATGCGGTGCGCCTGCGTAACAAACTGCGTCAGCCAGTTGGTAAACTGCGACAGCGTGCCCAGCGGGCCGTAGAACATCGCCAGATAGCCGAAAAACGCGATCAATTCGCCCAGCGACATAAAGCCCGAAAGCACATCCCGTCCGCCGACAAACCAGACGATCCAGCCGCCGAACTGAAAGACGATGCCCATCATCGGGTTAAAGGCGCTGACGGCATAGTCAACGTCGCGGCGCGAGCGGGTCAGATAATCGCTGGCGCTGGAAAACCGCGACACCTCGCGGCCTTCCTGGCTGAACGCCTTGACCACGCGAATGCCCGACAGAATGCCGGAGAGCATACCGGCCTGTTTGCTGCCGGCGTCCCAGAACTTGTAATAGCGCGGGTAGATGTACCGCCAGAAGATGATACTGCCGGCGATGACCAGCGGCGCCGGGATCAGCGTGAACAGCGCCAGCTTGACATTGAGCGTGAACATCATAATCCCCACGCCGATGAGCATCAGCAGTTGAAACAGAAACCCGCCGGTGAGCTGGTTGACAAAGCCGTGCAGGGCCTCGGTGTCGTAGGCGACGCGGCCGACCAGCGAGCCGACCTGCTGGCGGTCGTAAAAGGCGATGCTGAGTTTTTGCAGGTGTTCGACCAGACGGCTGCGCATATCGCCGGTGATGGCCGTGCCGATGCGGCTGCCCAGACGGCCGTTGATCGTATTGACGCCCATCCGCAGCGACTGCACCACCGCCAGCACCGCCACCACCTCCAGCAGCATTACGATATGCTTGTGCAGGACGACCGGCTCGGATTGAAATTGTTTGGCAAGCTCTTTGGAGCCGGGCAGGACGTTATCCACCAGGTACCGCGTGAGCTGCGGCGCGACCAAATCCAGCCCGATGCCTACGACCAGAAGCCCCATGACCGTCAGCGCCGCGGCGCGATACGGCCGCATCAGCGCCCACATGCGGCTCAAGACCGCCCCGCGATTGACGCAGCGCGGG
>JBFZBE010000194.1:0-12905 GCA_041308685.1 Phycisphaerae bacterium | reverse complement strand
CTTGGGAGCGCTGCCGCCGAGGGGTTCGAACATCGAGACGCCTTCGGGGTTGATATTGCCGCCGGCGGCGATGCCCATCCCGCCCTGCGTCATCGCGCCCAGATCGGTGATGATGTCGCCGAACAGGTTGCCGGTCACCAGTACATCAAACCATTCAGGGCTTTTGACCATCCACATACCGCAGGACAGCCCGCCGGCCAAAAAGATGAGCACACTGGAGCGGTTTTTCTTTGATCCCCAGTTGTCGCTGCGCGTGGGGTTCGACCGCATCCTGTCCGGCCGTTCCCGCCGACCGCTGTAACAATAAGGCAAAATTGAAAGGGAAAAAGTAAAAATGAAGGACTTCCTGCATTTTACCTTTTCCCTTTTGCCTTTTACATTTAATCAGCTACATGCTGGGCGACCATATCGCCGACCTGGCTGGTGGAATAGCCCATCTTGCCGGCGGCCAGCGATTTGAGCTTGTTGGCGGTAATATGCCGCACGGCTGCATCGACCTTCTTGGCCGCCGCGTCCAGTCCCAGCGTTTCCAGCATCATCTGCATCGCGCAGATCGCCGCCAGCGGGTTGATCACCCCCTGACCGGTGTACTTGGGAGCGCTGCCGCCGATGGGTTCGAACATCGAGACGCCTTCGGGGTTGATGTTGCCGCCGGCGGCGATGCCCATCCCGCCCTGTGTCATCGCGCCCAAATCGGTGATAATGTCGCCGAACAGGTTGCCGGTCACCAGCACATCAAACCATTCGGGGCTTTTGACCATCCACATACACGTCGCATCGACGTGGTAATAGTCGCGGCGAACGTCGGGATAGTGCTTTTCGCCCATCTCGTGGAACGCGCGTTCCCACAGGTCGTAAACAAACGTCAGCACGTTGGTTTTGCCGACCAGGGCCAGGGTGTTTTCTTTGCCGACGCCGCGGGCTTTTTTGCCGTATTTGCGGGCGTATTCAAAGGCGTATTTCAGACAGCGATCGACCTGGAAGCGGGTATAGACGGCCGTCTGCGTGGCGACCTCATGCGGGGTGTCTTTCATCATCAGACCGCCGGAGCCGGTGTAAATGTCGCCGGAGTTTTCACGCACGACGACGTAATCGATCTCTTTGGGGCCTTTGTCTTTGATGGGGGTCTCCACGCCCGGCAGCAGACGCACAGGGCGCAGGTTGATGTACTGATCCATATCGAACCGCATTCGCAGCAGCAGGCCTTTTTCCAGAATGCCGGGCTTGACGTCCGGATGGCCGATCGCACCCAGCAGGATTGCGTCGTGCTTTTTCAGCTCGGCAACCGCGCCGTCGGGCAATATTTCGCCGGTGCGTTTGTAGCGTTCGCCGCCGAAATCAAAATAATTCTTCTCGACCTTAAAGCCGAACTTGCCGCTGACCACATCCATCACTTTGACCGCTTCGGCGGTTACTTCCGGCCCGGTGCCGTCGCCGCCAATCACCGCAATCTTGTACGTCTTCATTATTTGTCGTTCCTTTTCTAAAACCTTGTCTTGTTGCTATTTATTTTTTGCCACAGAGTTCACAGAGAACACAAAAAAAATTTTTGACACTGATTCACACTGATTTTCACTGATTTTTTTATCTGTGTTTTTCTGTGTTAATCTGTGTCTAAAATAAAACTCTGTGTCCTCTGTGGCGATCATTATATTTACTTTTCTTGATTCTTGTTCAGGTAACTCAAGATTGTTTTAAGTTGATTTTTGAGTTCGGGCAGATTGTGTTCGACCACATCCCAAACCAATCCATAATCGACGCCGAAATACGCATGGATAAGTTTATCGCGCATCCCCATTATTTTTTGCCAGGGAATATCCGCATGCGTCCTGCGAAAATCGTCCGGCAGCTTTTTGGCGGCCTCGCCGATGATTTCAATGCTGCGAACGAATGAGCGTTTCAGGGTCGCATCCACCAGAAACCGGTTTCGGTCTGTCGTCTGTCGGGCGCTGTCGAGATAATCGATCTCATCCAGAATGTGCCGGATATAGTCAGTTGGGCAGCGGGACATATTCCAGTTCCTTGAGGATATGCGGCTTTAAGTACGGACTGAGCGATTCCGGCGTGACCAATTCTACCCTGCGGCCAAGCCGGTTTTCCAGCAAAAAACAGGCATCCATAAAGTTGTCAAACGATTTTTTGTCCGTGTCAAATTCCACCAGCAGATCGACGTCGCTGTGCTCCTGCGCCTGATCACGACAAAAAGACCCAAACAGGCCGATACGATGAATGCCAAACTGATGCAGTTGTCTGCTGCAGCCGGCAATCCGCTCTATCGCTTCTTTTTTTGTAACAACAGCATTCATATTTAGTGCTTAGTTTTTAGGTCGTAGTTCGTAGAAACAAATTTGTGGCTAAAATCAGTTATTTTTTCTTTTTGATATGTTCCAGCAGTCCGCCGTCGTTGACGATGGCCAGCGCAAAATCCGGCAGGGGGGTAAAGGCGATCTGGGTCTTTTGCGTCTTATTGGCGATCGTACCGGCTTTGTAGTCGATCTCCAGTTCGTCGCCGTCGTTGATCTTGTCCAGCGCCCCGTGCAGCTCAATGGGGTAAAAGCCGCAGTTGATGCAGTTGCGATAGAAGATGCGGGCAAACGAATGCGCGATGACCGCCCCGACGCCGGCGCCCTGGATCGACCAGACCGCGTGCTCGCGCGACGAGCCGCAGCCGAAGTCATCGCCGCAGACGATCACATCGCCGGGCTTGGCCTTCTTGACAAAATTCGTGTCCAAATCTTCCATGCAGTGCTTGGCTAACACGGCCGTGTCGTCCGTATTCAAGTACCGCGCCGGGATGATCTCGTCGGTATTGACGTGATCCCGTTTATACACATGTGCCTTCGCCATTTTTATTCCTTTTTTAATGAAACGCTGATTACGCTGATTTCACTGATTTACTTTTGATTTTTTTGTATCTTTTAAAATAATAAATTGTCGAAGCCCAGAGGCAATATGTAATAAAACACTCTATTCCAAAAAAAAGCCACTGTTTACTTAATAAAAAACCTAACATCATCACCGTACACATTATGGCGCCTAAAAAACAAGGTATCGTTACAAAAAGATAAGTTGTTTTTATTTTTCTTCTGTCCATTTTCTATTTTTCATTTAAAACGGACTGCACTATTTGCGCTGACTATGGGAGTAAATCATTCTTTTGAAATCCAATGATTTAGCACCAAAGTTCAGCAACAATCCAATTGACAGGCCGCTTGCCTTCAAATAACCTGTCAACTGAATGTGTTCGAGTTCAGTCAATGCTTTAATCGCCTTTAATTCAACAACAACTTTTCCGCAAACAAGATAATCACACACAAATTTCTTAATAACGCTGTCCCGATAATAAACAGGCAGTTCTTTCTGTCTTTCAAAAGCAATACCTCTGTATCTAAATTCTACAGCCATTGCCTCTTCATAGACGCTTTCCAGAAAACCCGGTCCAAGAAGACTATGGACTTCCATTGCAGCACCGATAACCTGGCCGGTAATGTCGCTGGCGGCATATTCACTCTTAACAATATCCGTCAATATACTTAACCTAATTTTTTAATCAGTGAAATCAGCGTAATCAGCGTTTAACTAAAATCCTGAATCTGCATTTAAACAAAAATCCCTTATTCCGACTTGAGCAGATTGACATGCATCGGCGCCGCGTCGCCGTCTTTGTCCTTGCCCATATACAGGGTAACATGCGGGAAGGGGATTTCGATGCCGATCGCATCGAATTTGTGTTTGAGCCGCCGATTGAACTCGCGTCCGACCGCCCACTGACGGCAGGGCTTGGTCTTGGTTCGTGCCTTGACGATGACCGCCGAATCGGCAAATTTATCCAACCCCAAAACCTCGATCGGCTCCAGGATATCCGGCCCAAAGACAGGGTCGCGCCGCATATCCTCATCGACCTGCCGGATCACGTCAATGACCTGGTCAACATTTTCCCTGTACGCCACGCCGACATCAAAAATGTAGCGTGAATAGTCTTTGGTCATATTGGTAACAACATTGATCTCGCCGTTGCGGACATAATGGACATTGCCGCCCGCGTCGCGCAGGGTCGTCAGCCGCAGGTTGATATTTTCGACCAACCCCGCTTTGCCGGCGATATCGACCACGTCGCCGACACGGATCTGATCGTCCAGCAGGATAAAAAAGCCGTTGATCACATCGCGCACCAGATGCTGAGCGCCAAAGCCAACCGCCACACCCATGATGCCTGCGGCGGTCAAGATCGGCCCGATTTTAACACCCAGGTTATCCAGAATCATCACAACAGCTACCGCCGCCAGCGCCACATTCAGCAAATTACGCACCACCGCCTTGAGCGTGTCCGTGCGTTTTTTCATTTCGTCATCCTGACGGCGATGCAGACGTCCGAACAGGTGATCCAGCATGATCGCCAGCCCCTTGATCACCACCAGTGTAATGACCAAAATCAGAAAAATACGCAACCCGCTGGTAATCAGCCATTGGCCGGCGTCATTAAACAATTTATTCATATCCATCTGAATTAAAAACTCCCAAAAATTAACATTATCCCATAAAAGTGTGCCTCAAATCGGCACTTTTGTCAAATGAATTCCAAGGGCGTCGTGATTGAAAACGGACAACACTTTTTGGGTGTTCTCTGAAAAATGAGCAGATGAAACCCACCTGCAACCTCTCTGTAATCTCTGATTGGGTCAATTCGGGTACCCAAATGACCCCAATATCTTTTATTTTCAGCTATAAAGCACTTTATCCGTAGGCGGCGGCATGCCCCGTGCCCACAGGTCTTTACTCCTGATACCGCTGGGCAGCCCTACATTGTATACGAACAGGAGGGGGAATGGGATGTTCCCTTCTCATCCCATATGTCGGCCATAAAGCATTTGACAATCGGGGAGTTTTGCATTCTAATCTTGCGTTAATATGGTCATAAAAATAGCTCATAAATAGTATTAGCAATACTGAAAATGCACTTTGGACAGGAGACGGCACTATGCCCAGACGCAGCGACATTCACAAGGTCTTAATCATCGGTTCAGGTCCTATCATCATCGGTCAGGCATGCGAGTTTGACTATTCCGGCACACAGGCCTGCAAGGCACTCCGCAAGCTGGGCTACCAGATCGTGCTGGTCAACTCCAACCCGGCGACGATCATGACCGACCCCGGAATGGCGGATGTAACCTATATTGAACCGCTGAATGTCGCATCGTTGACCAAGATCATCGCCAAAGAACGCCCCGATGCGCTGCTGCCAAACCTGGGTGGCCAGACGGGGCTGAACCTGTCTTTGGAGCTGAACAAGGCGGGCGTGTTGAAAAAATACAACGTCATGGTCATCGGCGTGCAGTTGGACGCGATCGAACGCGGCGAAGACCGGATCGAGTTCAAAAAGACGATGGAAAAACTCGGCATTGAGATGGCGCGCAGCAAGCCCGCCTACACGGTTGAAGAGGCCGAGGCGATCGCCGTCGAGCTGGGCTTTCCGGTGGTGGTGCGGCCGGCCTATACGATGGGCGGAACCGGCAGCGGGCTGGTGTATAACGTCGATGAGCTGCGGGTGATCGTCAGCCGCGGGCTGGCGGCCAGCATGATCGGGCAGGTGCTGATCGAAGAATCGGTGCTGGGCTGGGAAGAACTGGAGCTGGAGGTCGTCCGCGACGCCAAGGGGCAGAAGATCACCGTCTGCTTTATCGAGAACGTCGATCCGATGGGCGTGCATACCGGCGATTCGTTCTGTACGGCCCCGATGCTGACCATCAGCGAGGACACGCAGCGGCGGTTGCAGGAGCAGGCCTACGCCATCGTCGAGGCCATCGGCGTTATCGGCGGCACGAATGTGCAGTTTGCTCACGACCCGGTCAGCGGGCGCATCGTGGTCATCGAGATCAACCCGCGCACGTCGCGGTCGTCGGCGCTGGCCTCCAAGGCAACGGGCTTTCCGATCGCGCTGATCTCGGCAATGCTGGCGTCGGGAATGACGCTGGATGAGATTCCCTATTGGCGCGACGGGACGCTGAACAAGTACACACCGTCGGGCGATTACGTTGTCGTCAAGTTTGCCCGCTGGGCGTTTGAGAAGTTCAAAGGCGTCGAGGACAAGCTCGGCACGCAGATGCGCGCCGTCGGCGAGGTGATGAGCATCGGCAAAAACTATAAGGAGGCGTTCCAGAAAGCGATCCGCTCGCTGGAAAACGGCCGCTATGGGCTGGGGTTTGTCAAAAACTTCCACACGCTGCCGCTGGAGGAGCTGATGCAGCGATTGATCACGCCCAACAGCGAACGGCATTTTCAGATGTACGAGGCGATCCGCAAAGGCGCAAGCGTCGAGACGCTGTTTGAAAAGACCCGCGTCAAACGCTGGTTCATCGAGCAGATGGCCGAACTGGTCGGGCTGGAAGAAAAAATCCTCAAATACAAAGGCAAACCGCTGCCGGATAAGCTGCTCAAGCAGGCCAAGCAGGACGGATTTGCCGACCGCTATCTGGCCAAGCTGCTCGGAACGACTGAGGACGCCATTCGCAAGCAGCGCACCGCACTGGGTGTGGTCGAGGCGTGGGAGCCGGTGCCGGTCAGCGGCGTCGAAAATGCGGCCTATTATTATTCGACGTACAACGCCCCGGACGCCGTGGCTGTCAGTGCTAACAAACGCAAGATCATGGTGCTGGGCGGCGGCCCCAACCGCATCGGGCAGGGCATCGAGTTTGACTACTGCTGCGTGCATACGGCGCTTGCGCTGCGTGAGCTGGGCTACGAGACGATTATGGTCAACTGCAACCCGGAGACCGTCTCGACCGACTATGACACGTCCAACAAGCTGTACTTTGAGCCGCTGACGGTCGAGGACGTGCTGGCGATTTATGAAAAAGAAAAACCCGCCGGCGCGATTGTGCAGTTCGGCGGACAAACGCCGCTGAACATTGCCAAACAGTTGGAAGAGGCGGGCGTGACCATCCTCGGTACGTCCACCGACGCGATCGATCTGGCCGAGGATCGCGACCGCTTCCGCACAATGATGGATAAGCTGGGTATCCCGATGGCCGAGTCCGGCATGGCCAGCACGCTCAATGAGGCGCTGGCGATCGCGGCGCGCATCGGCTATCCGCTGATGGTGCGGCCGTCGTATGTGCTGGGCGGACGCGGGATGGAGGTCGTGTACGATGAGCAGATGCTGCGCCGCTATATTGCCGCCGCCGTCGAGGTAACGCCCGAACGGCCGATCCTGATCGACCGGTTTTTGAGCAACGCCATCGAGGCCGAGGCCGACGCGATCGCCGACGGCAAAGACGCCTTTGTGCCGACGGTGATGGAGCATATCGAGCTGGCGGGCATTCACTCCGGCGATTCGGCCTGTGTGATCCCACCGGTGTCCATCGCGAAAAAACACCTGGAGACGATCGCCGAGTACACCCGCAAGATCGCTGTTGCGCTCAAGGTGGTGGGGTTGATGAATATGCAATATGCGATCGCCGACGACAAGGTCTATGTACTGGAGGCCAACCCGCGGGCGTCGCGGACGGTTCCGCTGGTGTCTAAGGTCTGCGGCCTGTCGATGGCGCGGATCGCCACGCAGATTATGATGGGCAAGACCCTGGCCGAGCTGAAGCTGACGCATAAGACCTTCAAGCATTTTGGCGTCAAAGAAGCGGTGTTCCCGTTCAATATGTTCCCGGAGGTCGATCCACTGCTGGGGCCGGAGATGCGCTCGACCGGCGAGGTGCTGGGCATGGCCGATTCGTACGGGCAGGCGTTTTACAAGTCGCAGGAGGCCATCGGTCAGCCGCTGCCGCTGGAAGGGACGGTGCTGATGACCGTCGATGACAGCGACAAGCCGCTTATTCTGGAAACGGCTAAACGTTTTGCCAAGCTGGGGTTTAAGATCGTCTCGACCGGCGGAACGTGCGCGTATCTGAACGGCAACGGTGTGGCCGCCGAACCGATCAACAAGATGCACGAAGGACGCCCGAATATCGCCGACGCGATCACCAACAAGCAAATCCAACTGGTCATCAATACGCCCACCGGCCGTCAAAGCCAGCATGATGATTCGTATATCCGCAAGACGGCGATCAAATTCAAGATTCCGTATATCACCACGCCCGCCGCGGCCGCCGCGACAGTGCGCGGCATCGAAGCCAAACGCGGCGGTGAATCGCCGACAAAATCGCTGCAGGAATACCACGCGGAAATCAGATAGGCGGCGGCATCAGCAAACAGGGCAAGCCGGCTCATACACAAACGGCTGGCGTCCCATCTTGCAGCGGAGGTCGGCCTGCATGGTGCGCATCGTTTGCGTGAGTGCTTCGGCAAAGGCCTCTTCGCCCATCGCCTTGATCTGGTCGGCGGAAAAGGGCGTTCCGTACATCACGCCGACGCGCGGGCCGAGTTTGGGGTATTTCTGCGTCCGCGGCCAGCTTTCATAGATGCCGTCGATGACCATCGGCAGCACCGCCGCGCCGCTGCGGCGGCTCATCAGGCCAAAGCCCGGCTTGACCGGCGCGATGCGGCCGTCGTGCGTCCGCGTGCCTTCGGGGTAAAGGCACACCGCCTTGCCCTGTTTGAGCGCGTCGATGATCGTTTTCATCGCCGCTACGTCGGCCTGTCCGGGATGGATCGGAATGACGCAGTAGGAGCCGATCAGCCGCCCCCAGAACGGTACATCCAGCAGCGTCGCCCGCGGCACAAAATAGAATGTCCGCCACACCCACGAATGGCTGAACATCGGATCAAAAAAACTCTGGTGATTGCAGACGATCAGCAATGCCCCATCCTTGGGGATGTTGGCCTTGCCGAACACTTTGATGCGATACAGCAGCGTCAATACGCCGACGGTGAACCACTGCCCAAACCGCTGCCACTGCCGCCGCAAAAAATCGCTCTTGATACGCTGTTCAGCCATTGATTTTCTCGCGAACCATCCGTTCCATGGTATCGATCACCTGCGTGATGCTCAGGTTGGTTGTATCCACAATGACAGCATCCGCGGCCGGTTTGAGCGGACCGACGGTGCGGCCTTCGTCCGCGGCGTCGCGCTGCTGCTGCTGGCTGAGGATGTCGGCCAGCGTGATGTTTTTTCCGGCGGCGATCAGTTCTTTGTGCCGCCGCTTTGCCCGTTCGGTCGGGTCGGCGGTCAGAAAAATCTTGGCCGCCGCGTCAGGGAAAGCCACCGTCCCCTGATCGCGGCCTTCGGTAACGACCGTGTCGAACTGCTGCGCAAAGGCCTGCTGCATCGCCACCAGCCGCGCCCGCAAATCCGCCGCCGAGGCGATGTGCCGCACCTGCTGGGTGATGGCCGGGTCGCGCAGGCCGTCAGTCTTTTCGACCCCGTCCACGAACACCCGCATCGTGTCGTCCTGCGGCACAAATGCAAACGCGCAGCCGTCCATCATCGCCGCTGCCGCCGGTGTGTCCGCCGGGTCGATGCCGCGCTCGATAGCCGTCAGCGTAACCGCCCGGTACATCGCGCCGGTGTCCAGAAACACCGCCCCCAGCCGCTGCGCCAGCCCGCGGGCGGCCGTACTCTTGCCAACCCCCGCCGGCCCGTCAATCGTAATGACCATTGTCTTTTTATCGCTCATAAGACCGTTAAAAGCATTAACCGATTTTTCCACAGATTACACAGATTATTTTAAGAATACAGAAGTCAGAATGAAGAAAAGCGGCCAGCATCCAGCCGCCAGCAAAAAAACTGGTAACTGGACACTGGAAGCTGGAAGCTAAACAATTGCCTTTTTACTTTTCACTTTTTACTTGGCCGCGAGGACGAAACGGTATAACTAACTTTGTGGGCGTTTAATAACGCGAGCAACCCGTTGAAGTCGTTGGGTACGTCCACAGACCATCTCCCGTAATCGTTCCACTTCGGCGACGCGTTCTTCCGGCGGGCGGCTCAGCCAGTAGGCCAAGTCGTCCCGCATCTGGCGTTTGGCGTCCAGCGGCATTTTATTGACGACCTTCTGAATCATACCGTCTATTATATCCGAACAATCGGGCGGGGTGCAAACGGTTTTTCAGGACGCCGGGCAAACGGATCACCGGCCGGCGGGCTTGCTGCGGGGGCCGAAGCGCTTGAACGATTTGTGCTTGTGGCCGGAAGCGCCGGCGACCTTATTTTTGTCAGTGGGCCGGGTTAAATTGAACGGTTTTTTCTGGGGCGGCTTTGCAGCGGCCGGCTTATCGTCGGCCAGCAGCGGTTCGGGTCTGTGCTTTTTTTCCGGCGGGGCGGATTTTTTGTAGTCAAACTCCGGATGGCGGATCAGGTTCAGCTTGCGGCTGATGAACCGCTCGATACGGGTCAGCGACTTTTCCTCGTCATGGCAGACAAAGGTGATCGCATCGCCGGTGGCCGCGGCGCGGCCGGTGCGTCCGATGCGGTGGACATAGTCCTCGGCCACGACCGGCACATCGTAGTTGATCACATGCGAAATGCCCGTTACATCGATGCCGCGGGCGGCGATGTCAGTGGCGACCATGACCTGGTACTTGCCGGCCTTAAAGCCGTCCAGCGCCCGCTGCCGCTGGCCTTGCGTGCGTCCCGAATGCAGGGCGACTGCGCGGATGTTCTCCCGCTCCAGCCGACGGCAGATGCGGTCGGCGCCGTGCTTGGTGCGCGAAAACACCAGAACGCTGTACATTGAGGTCGTCTTGAGCAGGTACAGCAAAAAGTCCATCTTCAAATCCTGTTGGACTTTGTAGGCGCACTGGGCGACGGTCTCGACGGGGTTGTTGACGCGGCCGATCTGGATCATCTTGGGTGATTGCTGGATCGAGGCGGTCAGCTCGCGCACTTCTGGCGACATCGTGGCCGAAAACAGCAGCGTCTGCCGCTGTTTGGGCGTCTGGCCGACGATCTTGCGGACATCGTTGATAAAGCCCATATCGAACATCCGGTCGGCCTCGTCCAGCACCAGGATTTCGACCTTCGACAGCGTCAGTGTGCCGCGCTGCAGGTGATCCATCAGCCGGCCGGGTGTGGCGACGACGATATCGACGCCGGTTTTCAGGGCGCGAAGCTGGTTTTCCATGCTGGCCCCGCCGTAAACGGCCAATGCTTTGAGCTTTAAAAACCGGCCGTAGGTCTTGATGGAGTTTTCGATCTGCGCCGCCAGCTCGCGCGTGGGCGTCAGAATCAGGGCTTTGACGCCCTTGTGTTTGGGGCCGCCGGTAGCCGTATCGGCCAGCCGATGCAGCATCGGCAGCACAAACGCCGCCGTTTTGCCCGTGCCGGTCTGGGCACAGCCAATCAAATCATGTCCGGCGATGCCCGCCGGGATCGCCTGCGACTGAATTTCCGTCGGGGCGGTGTAGCCGGTCGCAAGAATCCCCTGCACCAGCCGGTCGCTAAGACCAATGGTCGTAAATGGCATACAAATCCTGTCAAAAAATTAAGGAATACATCATAAAGGAAGGTCGATAAGGTGAAAATCTCTCACATCATTGAGCCCGCACATATACACAACCACTCTTTTACCCGAATCCTGCCAAAAATGCAACCCAAAAATCGCCCCGGTAAAATTGGGAATGGCCGCAACCTGTGTTATGTCAATTCCACAGACCAGTAGGCGTGGTCGAGAAATTGCTTCCAGCTTTGGTAGCGGTCGGCGCTGAGGTGGACGCCGATGACGGGGTTGCGTTTTGGTTTTTCTGGCTTTTGGATGAGCTTCATCCGCGCCTGATCGGGGGTGCGGCCGCCTTTTCTGACATTGCAGCCGGTACAGGCACAGACGATATTGTCCCAGGTGGCCTTGCCGCCGAGCATCCGCGGCACGACGTGGTCGAGCGATAATTCGGAGGTGGCGAACTTTTTACCGCAATATTGACAGCGGTTGCCGTCTCGGGCGAAGATATTGCGGCGGTTGAACTTGACCGATTGCCGCGGGAGCCGGTCGTAAAACAACAGCCGAATGATGCGCGGCACGGCGATATCAAAATGCACGGTGGAAATCCAGTCGTATTTGTGGGCTTCAAAACTGCGTTTGGCCTCGCTGACCTGCTGCCACATCTGCAAGTCGTAGTTGGCAAACGTGCCCTCCTCGCAGGCGACAACTTCGGCCTGCTGGCGGCACAACAGCGAAAACGCCCGCCGGGCGCCGATAACACGAAGGGCCATATAGTGCTTATTCAGCACCAGTACACGACAATCAAGACCTTGTTGTGCATTTTCTGCGATAAACATTTATCTCATCCAGCTCACAAAAGCACACTTCATAAGATAAACAAGGCCGTACCGTTTGGCACGTTAGAATCGTGTTGGGCGTTTCAATCCGCCGCGATCCCTCCTGCGGCAACTGCGGCCGCCGCGATAAAAACCGCCGGCATCAGCGGGATTTGACGCTTAGATTCTGCGCCCGAGGGCCTTTTTCACCCTGGACGACCTCGAAGGTAACATCCTGACCTTCGTTGAGTGCCCGAATGGACGGGTCGGAAAAACTGGTGTAATGCACAAAGATGTCGGCGCCGCTTTCCTCGGCTATAAAGCCGTAACCTTTTTTCTTATCGTACCACTTGACTTTGCCTTCGTTCATACTCATAACCTCAGTATTTTCTAACACTTACCTGAAGCAAAGTAGTGTTGAAACAAGCGTATTGATTAGACGATCGATACCGTTTTTGTCGGGCGGCTACGCCTGCTGGCTGACGGGGGCCGAATCGACCGCGAGCTTTTCTTTCATCATCCGTCCCATTTTGAACTTGACGCTGCGTTTGCAAGGGACTTTGACCCGCTCAAGAGTCTTGGGGTTCTGGGCAACGCGAGCGGTGCGGCTGCGCGTCTCGAACACGCCGAAATCGCGAAACTCCAGCCGGTTGTCGTGTGCCAATTCTGCAATCATTTCATCCAGAAATGCCTGCACGATACGCTTGACGACGACACGTTTGGCCAGCGTATTGTCTGCGATACGGTCGATCAACTCTTTTTTTGT
>JBFZBE010000193.1:0-3753 GCA_041308685.1 Phycisphaerae bacterium | reverse complement strand
TGAGATTTTTGCCTTTGAGCAGCGGAACCAGCCCGCCGGCATAGTCGGCCGCCGAGGGAACGGTGTCGCTTTCGTAATCCGCCCCGTACCCGCCGCCCAGATCGATGGCCTCGATGCGGTGGCCTTTGGCGCGCAGATCGTCGATCAGCGGCATGACCTTTTTGACGCCGTTGACATACGGGTCAATGGTCTTGCCGCCGGAACCCAGATGCACATGGATCGCGCACAGCTCGACCGCCCCGTTTTTGCCGTACTGGGCAAAGACCCGCTGGGCACGCTCGATGTCCACGCCGAACTTGGTCTCTTTGACGCCGGTGGTGATGTTCTTGTGCGAATCGAAGGCGATGTCGGGGTTGACACGCAGCGCGGCCTTGGCGGTCTTACCGGACTTTTTGGCCAGAGCGATCAGATTTTCCAGCTCCTGCTCGGATTCGATATTGAAATAGCCAATGCCGGCATTCAATGCTTCAAGTATTTCTTTATCGGTTTTTCCGACGCCGGCATAGACGACTTTCTTGACATCGCCGCCGGCCTGCCGAACCCGAAACAACTCCCCGCCGCTGACGATATCAAACCCACTGCCGGCCTGTGCCAGCAGCCGCAGGATGTTGATATTGCCGCAGGCCTTGACCGAATAGCAGATCGTCGTATCCAGCCCCGCGTAGGCGGTCTGAATCTTCTTAAGATGGTCTAAAATCGTCGCCTTACTGTAAATATACACCGGCGTGCCGACCGCGTCGGCGATTTTTGCAACATCCACTCCCTCAGCAAACAGCCGCCCCTTTTGATACGCAAACAAATCCATATAAAAACCTTTCGCTGTTAATGATCGATCACCCCTCATGCGAGGAGATTGCTTATGCTGTCATTTTGATGTTTTTTCATCAGAACGCGTTGCACGAACACGACTGGGTTTATGTGCTTTTCGGGAGACAGAGGATGCTGTCAATTCCGCTTCAATTTCCTCAACAGTCGGCAGAGCCGATTGCAGCTGTTTGGGCAGTGATCGGGTCAGTTGATACGTTGATACACCGATCGGCTTGTCGATTCCCGATAAACTGTACTCGGCCAAAACACGGTCTTGGCTTTGACAGAGAATCAGCCCGACCGTCGGCTGGTCGGTGGAATGCCGCAAATAGTCATTGACAACATTGCAATAGAAATTCAGCTTCCCTGCGTATTCCGGTTTGAACTTTCCCTTCTTAAGATCAATCACAACAAAACACCGCAATCTTAGATGGTAAAAGAGCAAATCGATATAATAATCTTCCTTTCCGACTTCAATCCGGTATTGACGCCCTACAAAGGAAAATCCCTGTCCCAGCTCAATCAAAAATTTTTCTAAATGCCGAATCAGCGATGTTTCCAATTCACGTTCATGAAAACAATCCGACAATGTCAGAAAATCAAAGATATAAGGATCTTTTAGCGTCTGCTGTGCCAAATCGGACTGCGGATGCGGCAGCAATTTGGAAAAATTGGAGACCGCTTTCCCCCGGCGCAAATGCACACCCGCCTCGATATGCATCAGCAGGATATTGCGACTCCACCCCTGCTCAATAATCTGCTGCATGTACCAGAAACGGTTCTGCTGTTCCTTAATTTTTTCCAACAGGACAATATGGTGAAACCAAGGTATCTTCCAAATCAAACTGTCATCCAATTTTGCCGCAGGGTGCGGCAAAATTGTACCTCTCTTTGTTTTTGCCGCACCCTGCGGCAAAATGGAACCAGAGGTTGGATAACTGCGGAAAAACAGGATCATCCGCCCGATATTTCGCTCGGAAAACCCCTTTAGCTCCGGCAGTTCATTGTGCAGTTGGCGCGCAAGACGCGGCACAACAGAAGCCCCCCACCCCTGGCGCTTCTGCCGTTCATCGACGATCCGACCGATATCCCAATAAAGCCGAACAAGCTCTTCATTGACCAAAACAATCGCGCGTGTCTGGGCGGATTGAATCCTGCTTTTGATTTCCGCCACCAACAACAAAAAATCCGGCGCAGAAAGCGACATTTCCCTGCCATTACCAACCGCATCGCTTTGCAGTTTAGAAGTTCTGTTTTTGCTCTGCTTTTTTATCTTTTTTACAGCCATTATGTCCTATACAACAATGATCGGTTGCCAACACACGCCCCACATGCTACGCCGTGGGTTTATGGTCGAGGAAGCCCTCCAGCTTTCGGGCGCGGACGGGGTGCTGGAGCTTGCGGATGGCCTTGGCCTCGACCTGCCGGACGCGCTCGCGTGTTACCTTAAAGATGCGGCCGACCTCTTCAAGCGTATAGGTATAGCCGTCGCCAATGCCGTAGCGCAGCTTGATGATCTCGCGCTCGCGATAGGTCAGCGTCTTAAGCACCATATCGATACGGTCTTTGAGCATCTCCTGCGTGGCCGACTGCACGGGCGATTCGATGCGGTCATCCTCGATAAAATCGCCGAAATAGCTGTCCTCGCTTTCGCCGATGGGACGATCCAAGCTGAACGGGTGCTTGCTGATTTTCAGCACGCGCCGCGCCTCGGCGACGCTCATCTCGGCTTGTTTGGCGATCTCCTCGATCGTCGGCTCGCGCCCCAGCTCCTGCAAGAGATTCTTGCTGATGGTGCGCAGCTTGCTCATCGTCTCGATCATGTGCACTGGAATACGGATCGTGCGGGCGTGGTCGGCGATGGCACGGGTGATGGCCTGACGGATCCACCATGTCGCATACGTGCTGAATTTGTAGCCGCGGCGGTACTCGTATTTATCGACGGCACGCATCAGGCCGGTGTTGCCTTCCTGAATGATATCCAGAAAACTCAGCCCGCGGTTGCGGTATTTTTTGGCGATCGACACCACCAGACGCAGGTTGCCGCCGGACAGCCGCCGTTTGGCCTCCTCGTACTGGGCATAAACGGCCTCGGTCGCCCGCAGGCGTTTGTCGAGCTGTTTTGGCGTTTCCAGCGTCAATTCCTGAAGGCCTTCCAGTTCCTGCTTCATCGCCTCGATGTCCTCGGCGGTGTAATCGCGCGTCGGGCCTTTTTGAATAACATCCTGAAGCTGGTGCATCTTGAGCTGGATGCCCTGCAATTTTTTCATCATCGGCTGAATGCGGCTGGTGCGCAGTGTCAATTCTTCCAGCAGTGTTGCCACCTTGCGGCGATTGCGGTGGATAAAGCGGACGCAGTCTTTGACTTCATCGATGTTGGCGGCCTGCATCACCTTGCTGAAAAAACCCACATTCCGATCCAGCAGTTTGGTAACAGTCGCCAGGTTCGCCGGCAGACGGTTCTTGACGATCATCCGTTCCTGCCCTTCGCCGCTGCTCATCTTCATCGTGCGGTCAAACGGCAGCGAGCCGTCATCAACCTGCTGAAGGATTTCAACCGCCGTGCGGGCGCAATAGTCGCTTTCCAGCACCTTCCGGCGAAAGGCGATGCGCGTCAGCTCGATCTTCCGCGCCAAGCTGATCTCCTCTTCGCGCGCCAGCAGCGGGATCTCGCCCATCTGGGTCAGATACATCCGAATCGGGTCATCGATCTTACGGCCTTCCGACTCGGCCAATTCCTCCTCAAGCTGGAGGTCCTCTTCGATGTCCTCGTCTTCGCCGCGGCCGACCTTGTCGGTATCTTCAAAGTCCTCGTCGGCATCTTTTGCAATATCCGCCTCGTCCATCAACTGAACGCCCTGCTCATCCAGCGTCATCAGCAAACTGTCCAGCCGTGCCGGGCTGATCATCTCATCCGGCAGCGCGTCGTTGATCTCTTCGTAAGTC
>JBFZBE010000192.1:0-9832 GCA_041308685.1 Phycisphaerae bacterium | reverse complement strand
CATGAGTTCCGCACGCCGCTGAATGCGATTCTCGGTTTTGCTGAGCTGCTGCGCGAAAAGGCCGGCACCGATCCGGAAAAATCGCGCCGCTGGGCGGAAAATATCGTCAGCAGCGGTCGATCCCTCTTGAATATGATCAATGATCTGCTGGATTTGGCCAAGGCCGAAGCGGGCAAGATGGAACTGCGGGTCGAAAAGACCAGCATCCCGCAGTTGCTGGAAGGGTTGACCGCGTTCTTTTCACCGCTGACCGAACAGAAAAAACTCAAGGTCAAAGTAACCCTCGACGACAACATCCCGCTGGTGCAGACCGACACCGGAAAAGTCCAGCAGATTTTGTATAATCTGTTGAGCAACGCTGTGAAATTCACGCCGGAAGAAGGCCGCATCGCCATCAAGGCCGCGATGCTGGATGACTTGACTGTGCGTATCTCCGTCAGCGACACCGGGCCGGGCATCAGTGAAGACGACCAGTCCAAGATTTTTGACAAATTCCGCCAACTGGACGGCTCGCTGACCCGCAAAGAACCCGGCACCGGATTGGGACTGGCGATCTGCAAACAGTTGTCCGAACTGCTGGCTGCGACGATCGCGGTGGAAAGCAAACCGGGCGAAGGATCAACCTTCCTGCTTGACCTGCCGGTCAATCTCCGCCAGCCCAACCCACCGGAAACATCCGCATCCTAATACCGTTTGCAGCAATACGGTTCCATCATCGACGGTGAGGTAAAAAGGGAAAAGTAAAAAGGGAAAATGACAGGGAAAAAGGCAAAATGAACAAGACATTGACCGGAGTGCGGGCTTTCTGAGCGGTTTTGCTCTTGTACGGGAGAAGGTCGGCCGAGACCACAGGTATAGCAGGTCTTGGATTTTTCCTTTTGCCCTTTACCTTTTTCCTTTTACCTTAAGCCAAATACAAAACTCCATTACTGCAAACAGCACTCAGGTCAGGCATCCCGATCGACGGCCTGCGCGACACGACACAGACGCCCCATCAGTTCGGTCAGCGCCTTTGGAGTGATGGATTGTGCGCCGTCGGATGTGGCGCGTTCGGGGTCGGGGTGGCATTCGAGAATCACCCCATCAGCGCCGGCGGCAATCGCGGCCAGGGACATCGAGGGAACCATACTTGCATGACCTGTGCCGTGCGATGGATCGATCAGGATGGGCAGGTGCGTCCGTTCGCGCAGCGCAGGGATGATCGCCAGCGGCAGCGTATTGCGGACATACGTCTCAAACGTGCGAATGCCGCGTTCACACAAAATCACATTCGGATTGCCGGCGTTGATGATGTACTCGGCCGCCAGCAGAAACTCATCCAGCGTTGCACTCATCCCGCGTTTGAGCAGTACAGGGGTCTTGACCCTGCCGACCGCCTCCAGAAGCGGATAGTGCTGCATATTGCGAGCGCCGATCTGCAGCACATCGGCATACTCGGCGCAGAGCTTGACCTGTTCGGTACCGATCACCTCGGTAACGATCGCAAGACCCGTTCGCTCGCGCGCCTCGGCCAGCAGTTTCAAACCCTCCAGTCCCATCCCCTGAAACGCATACGGACTGGTGCGCGGCTTGAACGCCCCGCCGCGAAGCCCGATACAGCCGGCGGCCTTGACCGCCTCGGCGGTCTGCATCAACTGCTCGCGGCTTTCGACGGCGCAGGGCCCGGCGATCACGACCACTCTGGTTCCGCCCAGCCGAAAGCCCTGCGGCCCGACGGCGATCTGCGTTTTTTGCTGTTTGACCTCCAGCGAGGCCATCTTGTACGGCGCCAGGATCGGCACGACTTTTTCCACCATCGGGGCATTTTCGATGGCGTCTTTTTCCACCGCGCGTTTGTCGCCGATGCAGGCGATCACCGTACGGTCGGTGCCGACAATGACGTGGTCTTTGAGACCGAACTCGTGGATCAGGTCAATGACATGCTGAATATCTTTTGCCCCTGCCTGGGGCTTCATCACAACGATCATAACATATACCCTTTGAAAAAATATCTCACAAAACCGCGCCGGAAGCGATGGCTGTAAAGTGGTCAGCGCCGCACTGCAAGGCCGCCAGGTTCAATTCGACCATTTTTGGATTTTTGGCGCCGAACAGGTCGCGGATCGCCTGACGGATGCTGTCCATTTTCAGCAGTTTCGTATGCGCGATAAACGCCCCCAATGCGACGATATTGGCCACTTTCAGATTGCCCAGTTTATGCGCCAACTCGGTGGCGGCCAGTAGTATCTGTTCCAAGTCGTCCCGCTGCATCGGCCGCTGGATCATCGAGGTATTCACCAGCGCCAGCCCGCCGGAGGCGATATTCGGCTCAAACCGCTCCAGCGACGGCTGGTTGAGAATAATCGCCATGTCCGGCGTTTCGACAAACGGACAGGCGATCTCGTCGTCGCTGACGACCACCGTGGCAAAAGCCGTCCCGCCGCGCATCTCCGCCCCGTATGCGACCATGCCGCTGACATTCTTGCCCTCGATCACGCACGCCCGCGCGATCAGGTTGCCCACGACCACCACGCCCTGCCCGCCGGAGCCGGCGATAAATATATTGATCGACTGCTTGTTCATTATAAAGATATATGGCTGAAGGCCATTCCTTAATTTTACCTTTTACCTTTTGCTTTTTTACTTATCTTTGTACACGCCCAATGGGAACGCCTTTTTCATTTCGTCGTTGACAAAATCGACCGCCTTTTTTGTGGACAGCTTCCAGTCTGTCGGACACATCGACAGAATCTCGACCATCGAAAAACCCTTGCCGGCGATCTGATTTTCAAAGGCCTTTTTGATGGCCTTTTTCGCCGCGGCCACATCTTTAGGGCTGGATACGGCCGTGCGTTCCAGATAGCACACACCCTCCAGCGCACTGAGCAGTTCACAGACCCGCATGGGGGCACCCTCGGCGTTTTGTCCGCGTCCAGCCGGCGAGGTCGTGCTGACCTGACCGATCAGCGTAGTCGGCGCCATTTGCCCGCCGGTCATTCCGTAAATGGCGTTGTTGACAAAAATCACCGTGATGTTTTCGCCGCGGTTGGCCGCATGGATCGTTTCGGCCGTACCGATCGCCGCCAAGTCGCCGTCGCCCTGATAGGTAAAGACGATCCGATCCGGCAGACAGCGTTTGATGCCTGTAGCCACCGCCGGTGAGCGGCCGTGGGCGCACTAGATCATATCACAGTCAAAATAATCGTACATCATCACCGCACAGCCGACCGGCGCAGTACCGATGGTCTTTTCGCGGATGCCCAGTTCGTCGATGACCTCGGCGACCAGACGATGAACAATCCCATGGCCGCAGCCGGGGCAGTAGTGCGTGATCTTTTCTTTGAGCGTGTCGGGACGTGTAAATGTCGCCATTGGTTTAACCCTTTCGCCCTGCACAGGCCGTCGTCCCGGCGGTTTGGATTGCCTCGATCCGTGCGAAAATATCCATATCCGTTGGATACCAGCCGCCGCCTCTGCCGTAAAATTCCACCGGCACTTTGCATTCGGTCGCCAGCCGCACATCCTCAACAAACTGCCCGCAGCTCATCTCAACCACCAGCATTTTGGCGGCGGTTTGCGCCGCCCGCTCAAACGCCGCCTTGGGGAACGGCCACAGCGTAATCGGGCGAACCAGCCCGACTTTGATACCCTGTTTTCGCGCCCGCCGCACCGCGCCTTTGGCGATGCGCCCGCAGATGCCGTAAGCGGCGATGATGAGGTCTGCGTCCTCGGTCTGATATTCCTCGCACAGCGACAATTCCCGCTCAATACGGCGGTACTTGTCCTGTAAATGGTCATTATGATGCACCAATCCATCCGGCGGGTTGAGAATCAGCGTCTTGACGACATGGGGCGCCCGTCCGGCACAGCCGGAAAGCGTCCATGCTTTTTTGGAGGGCAGCTCGACAACCGGCTTATACGGCGTCAACTCCAGCGGCTCGGCGATCTGACCGAGAATACCGTCGCTTAAAATCATCACGGGGTTGCGGTAATGATCCGCCCAGTCAAAGGCGTGCATCGTCAGGTCAAACAGCTCCTGCACATCGCCCGGACCCAGCACGATCAACCGATAGTCGCCGTGTCCGCCGCCCTTGACAGACTGGAAATAGTCGGCCTGTGAAGCGCGGATATTGCCCAGTCCCGGCCCGCCGCGCTGCACATTGGCGATCACGCACGGCAGTTCGGCGGCGGCAATATAGCTGATGCCTTCCTGTTTTAAGCTGACCCCCGGCGAGGACGAGCTGGTCATACAGCGCATACCTGTCGCGGCCGCCCCGAAGATCATATTGATCGCGGCGACCTCGCTTTCGGCCTGAATAAACACCCCGCCGACCTTCGGCATCCGCCATGAAAAATACTCCGGCACCTCATTTTGAGGCGTGATCGGATAGCCGGCAAAGAAACGGCAACCCGCCTGCACCGCCGCTTCGCACATCGCCTCGTTGCCTTTTAAAAGAACCTTTTGTCCCATTATTGTTTCGCCGTTTTCTTGCGGTCAATCTCGATGGCTGTATCCGGGCACATCCGAAAACACAACCCACAGCCCGTACACCGCCCCTGATCGATCAGTTCGGCATACGGATGCCCCTGCTCGTTCAGCACGTCCGACATACGCACGTTGCCGCAGGGACAAAAGATAACGCACAAGCCGCATCCTTTGCAGCGGTGAATGTCAAATTTTATATCCGCCATAACGCAGACCTTTCTGTGTCAATACCCCTTTATCATACCCCCCGAACCCGCCCAAGGTCAAATAAATAAATCAAAAATAACAAGAGAAAGAATACCACGATTAGGTAAATAAAAAATACAACACAGAGGCGATAACCGTCGGCGTTCAATTTGCGTCAGAAGACAAAGGGGCAGGACGCCTGCCGATATATCCGGCATCGCTGCAAAGTTTCAGGATGTGATGTCCCAGCGGCGCGGCATCGTCGGAACCGCGTGCGCCGCCTTCCACCAGTGCGGCAACCACAATGATACGTCCGGCGTCATCTTCGGCGAAACACTCAAACCAGGCGTGCTCCGGCCGTTCCGTCGAGCCGGTTTTTCCATAGACCTTCATCCCGCGATCCAACAGCGGGCTCTCGTAAAACACACGGAATGCACTGCCGCCCTCTTGGTTGACCACCGCGGACATTCCCTCGCGCACGGTATCCAGCGTGCGCTGGGTCAATGGTATCCGCCGCTGACGGCGCTCATTGAAGGGGTCGTCTTCATCGATGACCAGCCGCGGGGATTTGTACAGTCCCCCGCGGGCAACGGCCGCCAGCGCATTGGCCGCCTGCAGTACGGTAACACGCAGATTGCCCTGTCCGATACCCCAGAACTTGCGCTCCCAGTCGTTTTTGATCGGCGGCAGGGAGTCCATCGATTCGGCGGGATTCAATTGAACACCGTCCGTCAAAGAGCCGTGGGCCTGCCGTATTTGCATCGGCACGTCGGAAAACTGCGGATTTTCGGCCAAAAACGCCGCCGGCAGATCAACCGCCAGCACATCTCTGCCAAACCCCAATTGATACAGCCATGATTGCAGTGTGCGTCCGCTGAGCCGATGCGCCAGATGGGAAAAATAAATGTTGCAGCTTCCGCGCATCGCGTTGCGGGCGTTGTTGCCGCCTTCGGTTTCCCAACGGACATCGTGGCAAGACCCCATCCGCTGCAAAAGACATCGCGGCCAGCCGGACGGCGGCGGCGTAAAACTGCAATGGATAATGTCCTGCGGCTGGATTTTTCCTTCTTCCAGGCCGATCAGCAGAATCAGCGGCTTGGCCGTCGAGCCGGGGGGATAGTTGCGTTCCAGGGCTTTGTGGGTCATCGGTTTGGCCGGGTCGCTGATCAGACGGCTGTACTCCCGACGCGCCCGGTTCAGATCGAACAAAGGTGTGGACGCCGCGGCCAGAATATCGTTGGTCGCCCCGTCCAGAACCACCGCGGCACAAATACTGCCGGCGTTGGGGTTTTGCTGCGGGTCCAACAGCATGGCTTCGATCTGCCGCTGCAGTTCGATATCCAGCGTCAGATGCACATTACCGCCGTACTGCGGCTGGGTACGGGACAGTTCGTTGCCGTCCTTGTCATAGACCGCCTGCCCGCGACGGCCTCGCAAAAACGGCTCAAAGGCCTTCTCAATCCCTTCTTTGCCCAGCACCTCGCCTTCCAGATAACGCTGGTATTCATCGTCGCTGAATAACCGCATTTCGTGTTCCTGTCCGGGGCCGACCCATCCGATCAACTGACAGGCCGTCGTGCCGTAGGGATACACCCTTTGCGCTTCAGGGCGGATGCTCAGTCCTTCCATCTGCACGACGGCAACCTGGGCTTCGAGCAGCGTTTTTTCGCCGATCAAATCCACCAGCGGATAAAATTCGCGCATCTCGCGCAAATCCATCCGCACGATCTGCGCCGGGGAGATCGTATCGCGTTCGTTCCGGTATTGTTCGATCGCACCGGACGGATTGCGCCGCCGCCACCACAGATACCGCGCCAGTTCCCAAATGCGGTCGTTGATCGCCTCGATGCGGTTTTCGATCTCGTCGCGCGGCACTTGTCCCAGTGCTGCGGCCAGTTCGACCGCCTGCCGCAGCGCGGTCAGCCCGTCCTGCCAGCGTTCCTGCATCAATGCTTCAACCTGCTCACGCGGCGTCGCTTCGGTGATCTGGCGGAGAACATGCCCCTCGCGCCATCGCGGATCGGAATAACGGGTCAGCTCGTAATTGATATGCAGAGAAAAGGACGGCCTGTCCAGCGCCAGCGCACGGCCGCTGCGGTCGAAAATACGCCCCCGCACCGTCGGCAAGCTCGTGGCGGCATTGACGCGCATCTGTTCGACCGCCTGCATCGCCTGACCGGCACAAAACAACTGCAAGTACGCCAGCCGGATCAGCGCAACAGTCAGCACACATGCACACAGCCCGACAAATATTTTCAACCGCAGTTGATACATTGAAATTGATTATTGCTAATTGATTATTGATTCTTGGTAGTCAATCTCTGTCATCGCAGGTAGCCGCGGCCGCCATGGGACGGCGCCGCCACAATCAGCGGCATTATCCGCCGCAACCCGCGCCAGACCAGAGGCCCCGCACAGGCCGAATACACCGCCGTCAGCAGAATAATACGCATGCCATATTCCTGCCAATCGCCGGTTTTTATACCCCGCAGCCAATAGGCCAGCGTTTCGGCGATCAGATACACCGCGAAAATCATCGCCGCCTGATGCAAAAACCGGCGCGACGGGAAATAATCGGTCAACTGACAGAGCAATCCCCCCACCAGGCAATAGCTGAATGTATGCGGCCCCATCTGGCTGCCGGCCATATCCATCGCCAATCCGAGGACAAACGACGCGATCGCCGCCTCGCGCAGACGGCAATGCACCGCAACAAACACCAGCAGAATCATCAGCGGCGCAGGCCGAATATGCCAATCGCCCAGCGCGATCAGATTCAGCAGGTTGCCCGCCTCAAGCAGCGCACCGGCCAGCGTCAATAACAGAAAAGGTATCCATCGCATCGTTTATTGCCTCGAAGGAGCCAGCGACTGCGGCACAATCACCGCCGCTGTTTTAAGCATTCCGGTGTTTTCTGCGGGCTGAACGCCGATTTTCCACAGCAGCGGCGATTCCTCATCGGGCTGCACATCAGAGACCTGCCCGATGATCATCGGCGTTTCCAAGATGCCCGTCCAGGCCGCCGCATACACCGCATCGCCGACGCGAATGTCCTTTTCGCGTTCCACCATCGCAATCACGCCGCCGCGCTTACCGTTGCCGACCATCAGCGCCCCGACATCCAGCGGCGCGCCTTCGCGGCGAATACGCACTGCGATACTCTGATTGGCGTCCGTGAGCAAACGTACGCGCGCCATCTGGTCGGCCGCATCTCGCACCACGCCGACCACACTGTTCTGATCGGGACTGAGAACGTAATAGCCGACTCGCACGCCGTCCGTCTGCCCTTTGTTGATCAGCAGTTCCTGCGTCAGTCCGCCGCCGACCACCTCGGCCATCACCAACCCGCCGAAAAACCGCGGCAAGCCGCTGCGCACCTTGGCCAGCTTTTCAAAGTCCGATTGCAGTTTGAGCAGTTGGGCGTGCAGATTATTGTAGTTTTTCCAGAGCTTATTGTGTTCTTCACGCAGCACATACTGTTCATCCGGATGCGGCATCGCGGCACGATACGCCTCGAACGACCGCCCGATGCGCAGCAGCGGACCAAAGGTCTTGGCAAATGCAAAATTGACATACTGTGTGCGGTCGCGCGGCAGGATCAGCAGGATGACACCGACGCACAGCAACAGCCCAAAACGTGCGCCGTCCGATAAATGGAATCGCCTGCCTGCCATAGAACCCTTTTATGAGTTGATCACAAAAAAAGAAAACCGTTTCCTTCATTTCACCCGTTTGCCTTTTACAGCGCTACCATGCCGTACCCGAAGAATCCAGCGTGTCCTTCCACAACTCCAGATTCTCCAGATAAACACTCGTGCCGCGGGCTACACAGGTCAGCGGATCTTCCGCATGCACCACGGTCAGGCCGGTCGCGTTGGACAGCACCCGATCCATCCCGCGCAGCAGCGAGCCGCCGCCGGCCAAGGTAACGCCGTTGTCGATCAGGTCGGCCGCCAGTTCCGGTTCGGCGCGTTCGAGCGTGCGCATCACAGCCTCGATGATGCCGGCGATCGGTTCGCGGAAGGCCTCGCGGATTTCCTCGCTGGTGATGACGATCTTGCGCGGCAGGCCGGAAATCGTATCGCGGCCGGCAATCTCCATCGTCATTTCCTGGTCCAGCGGGGCCGCCGAGCCGATTTGTATCTTGACCTGTTCGGCGCGGGATTCGCCGATCAGGAGGTTGTATGTTTTTTTGAGGTGATTGATCAGCGCCTCGTCGAAATTGTCGCCGCCGATGCGGATGGATTCGCAGGTGCTGATGTCAGCCAAGCTGATGATGGCCACTTCGGTCGTGCCGCCGCCGATATCGACGATCATGGAACCGGTCGGTTCGGTGATCGGCAGGCCCGCCCCGATGCCGGCGGCCATCGGCTCATCGACCAAGAACACCTTGCGCGCCCCGGCGCGTTCGGCGCTGTCGATGACCGCCCGCCGCTCGACGGCCGTAATGCCGCTTGGTACGGCAATGACCACGCGCGGATTGAAAAAGCCCTTGCGGCCGTGGACCTTGCGGATAAAGTAGCTGAGCATCTTTTCGGTGATCTCAAAATCGCTGATCACGCCGTCTTTGAGCGGACGAATGGCCGTGATCGAGCCGGGGGTCTTGCCGAGCATATCCTTGGCCACCAGACCGACCGCCTCGCCGTTGTTCAACACCACATTGGTGCCTTTGCGCACGGCCACGACCGATGGCTCATTCAGGACGATGCCCTCGTTCCGCACACACACCAGAGTGTTGCACGTTCCCAAGTCAATACCCATGTCCTTGCTGAACCAGCCCAGAACTGTATCTATCACTGTGACTCCCTTCAAAACGGATCGCCGGTGTTATTGCCCGCCTCCAGCCGGTCGTCTGGAGCAAACCAAAATCGGTCGCCTCCGCACGGGCCGCCGGCCGCCGCTACCGCGACGCCTGCGCAATGGAAAACAATGTCTCGTAATATATCATGCACTTGACCGCCACATACACCGCGGTGGACAAGACCGCCAGCGACGCCAGCGCCAAGATCGCCGTATAAACATCGCTGTCCACTGTTGCTATTTTTCTGGCCATAAGCGTAATCTTTTAGAATTAAAGTTGCGTGCTTGCCGTATCGCCGACCTGCGGCCGCTGCTGAACCAACTGCAGGATGCCAGCACTCTGGTTGATATCGACGTTGGTTACCACCACGTCACACAGGA